>NZ_JACGVS010000035.1:0-21521 GCF_014077345.1 Colwellia sp. BRX8-4 | reverse complement strand
TTGTGTACTTGTGTTAACACTTCATCGTAAGCATTAGGTCCTGTAACGCCTAAAACATTAGGATGTAATTCGATGATTTCGTCTTTCTTAACGCCTAAACAGCCAGTAACCAATACTTTACCGTTAGCAGCAAGTGCTTCACCAATAGTGTCTAAAGACTCTTGAACGGCTGAATCAATAAAACCACAGGTATTTACAATCACTAATTCTGCATCATCGTAGCTATTGGTTACATCGTAACCTTCAGTGCGAAGCTGAGTAAGGATGCGCTCGCTATCAACAAGATTTTTTGGGCAACCCAATGAAACAAATCCGATTTTAGCCGCTTTAGAGGGCTGTTGACTATTCTTTTGCTCTTCAATCATCTTAGACGGAATGTCTAATGTGGTTGTCTGGCTCTCGGCTGAATTACTGCTTTTTTTAGTTGCTTGTGGATCGAATTGTTCTACGGTCATATAGTGTCTCAACTTACTCTTATTGTGTAACTGGTGCTTTTACTAATGAAGAGCAGCGTCATAAATGTTGGTTTAACTGTCTTTATAGCTAACTTTAGTGTGTTTGCTTAGGCAGTTGCTTAATGGGAAGGATTATACAGGAATGTTTTGTTCGATGGTAATGGATTTGATGCTACCTGGCTATAAACTCCGAACAAACTGAATAAGAGAAACTATACTTTTCTCTCTTTCTAAAAGCGCTTCCATCATCTTTAAGTATTTAACAAATATGCAACCTAATTCCATTCTCATTTAACAATATTTACATTTATCGACCTAATCTTCTTGGCCTAATTTTTAACCACACTAATTGGCAACTTTAACCATTTCAGAGTCCGCTCATTTTATGATGGCGTTAAGAAAAAAAGAATGGCTAAATTAATAGCAGTGCTTCCTTGCACTTTATTCGTGTGGTATGTGCGAGTCTAAAAGCTACTTTTCTTTTGTTTTCAAAAAATCTTGATATTTCGCAATATGAGGCTTTTCTATTAATACTTTACTCATAGGATCAATAATCACTAAATCATTGGCGGACACTTTAATCGTTTGTGGTGTATTCATGGTTAATGTCGTGATCTTACCATTAACTGATACTTCCAACGGTAATGGAAAAAATAAATCATGTGGTATTTTCCATTGCAACGTCAGACTATTTTCAGTTCTTTTTTCAATCACTTTAGGTAATTGAGCCTGATAAAAATACACATCAAAAAACCAGCGATAATTTTGACCTGTTAAACGATTGACAATACTAAGAAAGTCATCTGTATCAGCCAGTACTGGCTTGAACAGCCCTGGTTTTGGCTCAGCAACACCATATACAAGCTCAGTTGTTGCACTAAAGAAAGCCTCATCACCAATAAGGTTACGTAATGTATGTAGTACCCAAGGCGCTTTAGCGTATATATCGGCACCTGGCCCACCTTTTTCCTCTTGATAAACCCCTTCTACGGTTTGTAATGTTTTACTCACAATAGGAGCTTTATTTCGTATTTTCAAACGCATGTCGTACATGTGAGCCATATAAGCAACTTCGCCATGGAGATACTGTTCATATAGCGGATGCATATAGGCGCCAAAACCTTCATGTAGCCACATAGCATCGGCATTTTTATTGGTTAGTTGATTAGCAAACCATTCATGGGCGAATTCATGGAAAAGCAACCAATCAAACCCATATTTGTCGGCTTGGTACTTGTTACCATAGGCATTAATGGTTTGATGCTCCATCCCTAAATGTGGGGTTTCTGCTATCCCAATTTTGTCTTGAGCAAAAGGATATGGCCCGATCTTTCTCTCAAAGAATGTTGTTATATCAATAAGCTCTTGTGTCAAACGCTGCGCTTTCATTTTGTTTTCGGGTAAATGGTAAAACTCAACAGGGATACTATTGCCGTACTGGCTATCAAATGTGGTTTTAATGACGTCATAAGGTGCAATATTAATGGCAACACCATAAGTGTTTAGTTGCGATAAACTATGCCAATGATACGTTTTAGTCGTATCATTTTCTGTTACCGAAATTAACTTTCCATTAGCAGCAGCAACCAAATCTTTAGGCACAGTAATATGCATTGTGGTTGTTTTAGGCTCACCAACAGGGTTGTCGATACAAGGCCAAAACAAATCACAACCCTCACCTTGCACAGCCGTAGCTATCCAGTCTTTCCCTGTCGATGTTTTAGACCACACAAAGCCTCCATCCCAAGGGGCTCTTACCGCTTCGCGCGGCGTACCAGAATATTGTACTTCGACGATAAACTGGCCCTTTAGCGGGGTTGTAAGATTTATCACCAGGAGCCCTTCAAGGTTGCTGTATTGTGCTTTGACTATCAACACATCGTTTACCAGCACTTGTTCTATAGTAAAAAAATTATCGAGATTTATGCCTACCTGCCCCATTGCACGCTGACTGTTAAGGGTTAAAACGCCTTTGCCTGAAATAGTTTTTTGTTTAGGAAAAATACGAAAGTATAAATCGGCATGGTCAAGTGTTAAACCCTGCTGAGATATAGGCAAAGGACCGTCACTGGCCATTGTATATTCACTGCGCTCTACTGAATTTGCTTTAACACAAACTGCTAACGCAACAACCCAAAAGCACGCTAATGAAAACTTCATATGCTAAACCTCAAAAAGTAATGTAAATAAAAACCTTAGCTTCAAGTTATCCCTTTAACATTGGTGATAAAAGCTAATTGCGATTAACGACATCTACTACACTATGAATGGCATGGCTAACAATAAAAATCCTAGTGTCCATTAAATAAAAACGTTAATAATCTGACGAGCTTACACAATATAATTACGTTTGGGCATTTCCTACCTAAAAAATCGCCATTTTTTAAGATACTTGTGGATCGTATTGCTCATACGACAGTGCTAAGCCCCACCCTATTTACTTTATCAACAACTAAAGAAGTTATCCCTTTAGTTGTTGATAAAGGCATGGGCAGACAGAATATTGTTAAATACTTAAACGAAACCTATCCTTCGCCTTTGCCTAAGACTAAAAAGAAAGTGTGGAATATATCCCCTTGAGTTAGTTAATTAATGAGATACCAACAACAATCCACAGATTATTAGGCGACAAAGTTAATGATTGTTAATCTCTAATTAGTTATATTAAATCAATACATTAATATTAAGGTATCAAGATATGATCTATCAATTAGGTGAACTTTCTCCTCGTATTTCAAAAAGCTGTTTTATAGCACCAAACGCCACTGTAATAGGAAATGTAGACTTAAGCGAAAATGTCAGTATTTGGTTTAATGTTGTGATCAGAGCCGATTTAGCACAAGTGAAGATAGCGAAAAATTCTAATATTCAAGATGGCTCTATTCTGCATGTTGATAAAGGCTTCCCCATTAATATTGCTGAAAATGTAACTATTGGTCATAAAGTAATGCTTCATGGTTGTACGATAGGTGAAGGGAGCTTAATTGGTATCAATGCGGTGGTATTAAATGGCGCTAAAATTGGTAAAAACTGCTTAATTGGTGCTAATGCATTAGTGACAGAAAACATGGTCATTCCTGATGGGAGTTTAGTCTTAGGCTCACCCGCAAAAGTAATTAAACAACTCGACGAAAAAACCCAAGAGATGATTGCAGCAGGCGCAGCACATTACGTTCAAAGCAATCATCAATATAGGAAAGAATTAAAGCAAATAGGTTAAGCATCATGCTGGTTAACTTAACCGCCTTTGTTGCAAATCAAATGGCCCGCAGTAATTAACACTAAGGTCGTTACTGAGTGCTTTTTTATAAAGAAGAGTTTGAGTTAATAATGAATAATGAGTTTCCGGCCGTTATTTAGCTTTTTTTTGTTTTATCTATTGATTAAAATATGAGAAAGTAACCTAAGGACAACATCAGCGCTAGGAGTTAAAGTGATAAAATGGTTAATAGCATTGATACTGTCACTGATTATCACCTCACCAAGTTTAGCAAACGAGGTAAATGTTGATTCATTAAAAGCAACATTAACAGCACTTCCTCTAGATGATAAAGCACGCTTAGCGCCATTAATTGAGCTGGCAAGCTATTACCTTTATACCGATCCAAAAGAAACAAGCGCTTATGCAACACAAGCCCTAGCCCTTACTAGTATTGAAGATAGTGATTTCAATAAAGCTAAACTATTACGCTTGCTTGGACAATCACAGATGTACCAAGGTTTAAACCTTGAAGCTTTCAAACATCTCACTCAAGCGATAAATAGTGCCAATAAGAGTGAGAACGTGCATTTAATCTCAGTCTCTAATAGAGCAATGGGGGTATTTCACGAGCTCATTATCGATCACAAAAATGCAGTAAAATATTATATAGAAGCATTGAAGTTTGCTAAATTAAGCGATCAAAAAGAAGATTTAGCGATGGTTTATAATAACTTAGGGAATGTACTTAATTCTCAAAATGATTATACTAATGCTGTTAAATATTTTAAAAAGTCAATCGTAATCAACACTGAACTCAATGATATTGCAATGCAGATGAATGCTTCTGTTGGATTAAGTGTCTCCTACTTAAGATCCGGTAACCCCCTTAAAGCACAAGAATTACTTGAAGAAGTGCTAAGAAATAAAGATTACATCAATGACTTTAGCTTTAGTGAAGCATCAGCCAACTTAGCTGATGTTTATAAATATTTAAAAAAATTTACGGCGGCTGAATCTCTTTATAAGTTTGTTATTAACGATGAGAAAGGTAGTATTTATCCACCTGCTGTCGCATCAGCATACTTAGGCCTCGCTGATATTTATATCCAAACAAACCAAATAAAAGCCGCCATCGATTTATATCATAAAGGCATTGTTGAGGTAAAAAATAAAATATCGGTGGAAAGTGAAATGGCGCTTTATGAAAATTTAGCCAAATTAGAATTAAGCCAAGAAAATTTTAAAGCAGCGGCTATTATTCAAACAGAGTACATAAACAGAAGAAATCAAGTTCAACCGTTGACACAAAAGGGTCTATTACAAAAATTGGAGAGTCAACTACTCTTGGAACGAGATTACATAAAACTACAAGATGAATTACTGATCAGCGAACGAGAGTCTCGCCACGCTTCAATGTACCTATTTGCTGTTATTGTTATTTCACTGATTAGTTTAGTGCTATTCCTAGTATTAATGCTAAGAAAACAGGTGATCTCTCGTTTGGAAGCCACAAACAAAACATTAAAAAAAGCTTCTGAAACCGACCATTTAACAAGCATTGGTAACCGTCGTTTTTTAGAGCATCAAATTGATACCTTTAGAGGGCGAGATATACAAATGGCCTTTTTGCTGCTTGATGTTGATTATTTTAAAGATATTAACGACAACTTTGGTCATGATGCTGGTGACGAAGTCTTGGTGGCGATTGCTGATAAAATTAAAAGACTGTGTCGAAAAGATGATTTATTTGCACGTATTGGTGGAGAAGAGTTTGTTATTTTATTAATGAATAGTAATGAAGTGTCTGCCTGCTTATTTGCAGAAAGAGTCAGAAGTAGTATTGAAAAAATGGCCCTCCCCTTTCAGTCTAAAGTCACAGCAAGCATCGGTGTTACGTTTGGTAATATGAACAACGCTAATTACGACGAACTATACAAACAAGCCGACATTGCACTTTACTCAGCTAAAGACAAAGGCCGTAATAAAGTGCTGCTATTTCCTAGTTTAGATCCAACAGTTGCTGATTAACGCAGCTTAGCGTTTATTAACTTATCGAGTGTGTTAGGAAATAAAGGTTACTGGTCACCGGCTTATTTTATGTCGAATGAGTAATAAATATCGGCAGAGCTTTCTAGCCCAGAAACTGTTTCAACCCATAGTCTGTTTAATAAATAAAACCTCACGGTTAATTCATTGATAGGCTTCAGAATACCAACCCCGTATTTAATATAAACCTGCTCACCTAAATAGCCAGCGATGGAGGCTTGCTCATTGTCTCCGTCTATTTCGATTCTATTGATCAAAGGTAATTTTTCTATTTGAGTGAGCACACCAGAAAAGTTTGTTAACGCTGAACCTAAAGCCACACCTATAGCCGTATTACTATCGCTGGTTTCTGCATCTAAACCGCGCCCTCTCACCAGATACGATAAAGTTTCAGATTGTTGCATGGTTGGCTTTGAAAACAGCTTGATATTCAAACTGTTGGCTAATCCAGTTGCATCAATACCGACAATAATGTTTTCTTTTTCAATGCTACGTGTCGCTTGCATTGAGACATAGGGGTTATTCGCTGTGCCATTAAAAGAAATAATACCTTTAGTTAACGACAAATCTTGCCCATAAGCGCGATAGCGACCCTCGGGGATCTTTAAGCTGCCAAAGAGCTGCAAGGGTTGATTTGCCTGCTGACTCACTTGTAATTCGCCGCCTAGACGACCTATAAACCCTTGCCCTTCAACTTTAAATGCATCGGCAATAACCACACGAACATTGGTAAATAATTTAAATGGTTTTTCATTAGCAACTTGTTCGCCTGCATCATTAACCATAATGACATCCTTGCTTAAACTAACACTTCCTTGCGGCAATTTATTAACCAGTAATTTACCTTCGAGCACTTCTATACGGCCCGATATTTTCAGCTCTGATGCTTTGATTTGGGCGTTAAGGTGAGGAGAAACGGTTATGCTAAGATCCGGGGGAACTGATAACTTTAATGATTCCCCATCAAAATCAAAATTACCTTGCAATTCATCTTGCCAGTCAACGTCTCCTTTAAGATTAGCTAAGGCATTATTAATATTTACCCCACCAGAAATAACGGCTTGTTGACCTTTAAATTTTAAAGCCATATTAATATCAGTTAAGGTATTAATATTTCCTAAAATTTTAGCTTTACCTTTAGTTAACGTAATGTCACCTGTTATTATTGGCTTATCTAAATCACCATTCACAGTTAAACGGCTATTTAATAGGCCTTCCAATGAGGTTAACTCTGGCAAAAAAACTTGCAAGGGTGAAAGGTTGAATTCATTAATATTAAGCTGGCTATTTATAGTGCGACTATCGGCAAAGACAATCGTACTGCTAAGGTTGACTATTTCAGCACTGTCTTGAGCAAAAAAAGCAAGTTTACCTGCAACACTGCTATTATCAACTTTTAACGTTAACTCACCCTTTTGCCACTCAAGTAATTGATGTAATTCGCCTTCTTTAGTTGTCTTTATATCGCCATCACTAATAAGTAATTTAGCATTAACGGTTGGCATTTTGTATTGTTGCCAACCCACAGCAACATTCCCCGCTAATGTGCTCTGCACAGTTATATCTTTAGGAATAAAGGGCGTTAAAAGGTCTGTGTCTAATTGAACGGCTAACGTTAACTCGTCTTGAGCTACTTTTAAGGTGGCATCGTCTTTTAGACAGAGCTGAGCGCCGTCACCAAGCCAGCAATGTTTATTAACAGCAAGCGTTTTAAGGCTATTATTATAAAGTATATTAAGTGGCTGACTTGATTTAAAAACATCGTCACCTATCGAAAAAATTACCTGATCAGTTTGTACTCGCCACTGCTCTCCCACAGGTGAATAGTCACTATTAATTAACAAGTCAATCGCTGAATCGCCAAGCCATGCTAGCTTTACTTTTTGTTGATTTAAATCACCACTACTCGACAAATTAACACCATTGATGGTGTGATCGTTCCAATTGATAAGCGCACTGCTAAACGCTACCTGATGTTGATGATTATCCAGCGGTCGATATTTGACCTCGACCTTAATGGCATCACTGGCAAGATTAGCCACTAACAACTTTTTTAATTCACCTTGTAGATTGAGTTCTGGCTGCTCAATTGGACCAGATATTGAAATATTGGCCGCTATTCCACTTTCAATATCCTTTAACCATAAACTGCTATCTCCAACATTAACCGTACCATCGACATGCCAATGGGTATCGCTATGGCCTTTTATGTTAAGCGCTATATCACCATAATTGAGCTTAATATTACTTAGCGCTAATTGACCTTTATGGTTAATATCAACATTACCGTTTGCGTTAAAAGCTATTTTATTAATTTCGCCTTTGACCTTAGAGTCAGCAAGCGTAAACGCCCATTCATTATCTTGCCAAAATCCTTTACTGTAAATATTTCCCTGCAGTCGACCCGATAAACGTTTATCAATATTAGGTAAGCTAATGCCCGAAGAATTCACCTTAACATCCCATAACAATCGATTGCCTAACTGTAACTCTCCGGTTATATCCAAGCGGCTATTTTCTTTGAACTCTTCAAAATATAAGGTCTTTATTTTAAAGGTTTGTTCACTGTAAGTTGCCTGTAGTTCCAATGCGGCATCTTGGTAACCAAAGCCACTAATGTTACTTTTTAAATCAATAACATGTCGGTTAAGGTCGCCTTCGCTGTTTAATAACAGTGTTGATGGAGTAATAACATTAGCGATATCATCAGGTAAAATAAACTGGCTAACATCAGCTTTCAATTTATAAGGTAAGTTTGCGTTAGTAACATCCACTGACATTTTAGCGGTTAGTGTTAATTCACCCACGTTGCTAATCGTTGTTACTAAATCAGCTAAATCACCTTTTAATGAAACCTTTTGTTCAGAATGACTGAGTTGTGGTAATAACTCAAAGTTATCAATGGAACTACTCAAGGCTAAATCAACAAGATAAGGGGGTACAAAGTCAACTTTTCCTTTTAATGAAAACTCTCCTACTGCCGCTACTTTTGATGACAATTCTTCAATAGATAATTGCGTTTTGAACCATGATAAACGTGCCACATTATTCGTGGTATTAATTAGCGTTTTCTCACTGCCCGTATTGTCTAATTCATTAACGATTAGCGTTTTTACCACCAACGACTTTAGCGCTAACTTAACTGGTAAATACATCTTAGGCAGTGATGCCAGTGGCCAAGGGGGAACGGGTTGCGGGGTTGATGAGGTCTTCGCCGCAGATAAATTAATATGTGCTTTAAGCAACCGAGCATTATCTATATTAATAGCGATATTACTCACAACATTCTTATTGACCGATAAAGCACTAGAAAACTCGGTTAAGTTTATCGCTAGCCCCTGAGTTGTTATTTGGGCGCGAGCTAAAGAAAACTTCTTTAATTTAACGCTAAAGGGTAAGGTGAAATTGGTTGAGTTAATCGTTTGTTCGACAAGTTGCTCAGATGATTCCGCTGGCTTTGCTTCTTTTATGTTGACTTGTAGTGCACCTATACTGAGTTCATCAATACAAATCTGGTTTTTCCATAGGCAGCGCAAATGCAATTTTAAACGAATGTTACTGGCATTAATTAGCGCATTATCGTTTTCAATTTTTAGTTTACGTAACGCTAAGTCATCTAAAAGGGCACCACTTTTGTATTCAACTTGCAGCGAGGAAACCTTACCGACAAAATAAAGTGATAACTGAGCTCCCCAAGGCGTTGAAAGTAGTATGGCAAAGAAACACAGTAAGCCGGTTAACACGCCGATAAGTGTGAAGCTGGCACGTTTATAAGTCATAGTTCAGCACCAATACTAAAATGAAGACGCCATAAAGGGTTTTCTTCGCTTAATGAATACCCTAAAGCAAACCTGATCGGCCCAATGGGAGAAATATAATGAAGACCGGGACCAATAGAGTATACCGGTTCAAGTTTGTCATTATCATTAACACTTCCAGCATCAATAAACAGTGCGCCGCGCCATGTATTTGAAAAGTAGTACTGGTACTCCAAACTAGCAACGACCATATTAGTGCCACCAATAACGATTTCCTTCCCTTGGTTAATACCTTCTGAAAGAGTCACTTTAGGGCCAATTGATTGATAGTCGAATCCTCGAATACTTTGGTCACCACCAGCATAAAACCGCAATGAAGGAGACAGTTCCTCTTCAAAGTCTTTGTCGACAATAACATAGCCAAGCTCTACTCGTGCGACAATACGGTGCTTAGGAGCAAACAGAGAAATATATTTCCAACGCGCATTAAAACGTAAAAATGAGGTTTCTGAAGATAAACCTTCATAGCTTCCTTCTAAATTATAGTATTGTCTAAATCCCTTAGTTGGATCGAGTAAAGGGCCATCACGATCAATATCAGACCAAGTAAACCCGGGAATAAAATAACTGGCATCATCGTAAACATTATCAGTCTCCCACTCTTCATCTAAGTGTCTTAAATAAGGTTGGCGTAAAATATCATCTTTTAGATAAACGCGTCCTACTTGAAAAGAAAAAAATCGACTGGTTAAGTCTCCATAGTCATTTTTTTCTAGTTCAGTTTGTAATTGCAACACATCATTGTTGGGGTGTGACAAAGGAATACTGTAAATAAAATGCCCGGTCGGATTAATGGTTGAATAGGACAACCTTGTTTCTTGACGATGCCCATAACGGTTGACTAGCGGTGTTTTCCAGCCGAAAGAAAACCTTTCTTTGGTGTCAGTCGCGTAGCCTAGTCCTAAATTAAATTGATGGCGTTTCGCTTTTTCCAGCGAAACATCAATTGGCAAGATGTTATTCGCGCTATTCTCAGTTTCAGGGCGAACAACAACATTGCTAAAGTATTGAGTTTCATCCAGTTCATTTTGTAAGTTTTGCAGTGAGGTTTGTTGATAAAAATCACCTGGCTTAAAAGAAATCAAAGGTTTCAAAATATCTGTATTTATATCAAAATCATTAAACTCTATTTCACCAAAACGATAACGAGGTCCACTGTCAAAGTGAACAATAATCTCTGCGGTATCCAAATTTTTGTTTATAGCGATATTAGTTTTAATGAACTTACTATCAAAGTAACCTCGCTCTAAACCTAAGGAAACCAAGTCCGTTTTAAATTGCTCATAAATGCCATGATGCAATATATCTCCGCTGGCAATAGGCACCTTTCTGATAATGTCTGAAAAAGCACTATCCCCTAAAGCGTCGCCACTTAGGTTAATACGTACGTGTTTTATTCTTGTTGGCTGATTGAGTATCACGACAAGACCAAGCGTCCAGATATTTTTATCTAAATTCTTGTCAATTGAACTTGTTACCTCAGCACGGTAATAACCCAGTGCCTTGAGCGCATTTAAGGTTTGTTTTTTTGCTGTAAAAACAAATGCTGTTCGTTCGGTGTCATTCTCTGGCAAATTGCCTAGATAAGCATAAATATTTTGTTTTGCTGCACTGGATAAGTTATCTGAAAGTTGAACGATAAGTGTGTTCGATGTTGCAAATGGTGAGATTAAAAAAAACAAGATGAACAAAAAAAAACGACTATACATTATGCTAGATTATCCGTGAAATTTGCAGTAATTAAATAAAAGCATAGCATAACAGTTTATGTGGTTTTGCTGATAGAAAAGTTTTAAGGTAGAAATAACTATCTATACTTTCAACCTTACGATAAATTTACACAATATTGACTTCTTCAGCAAAGTCGCCAGACTGTTTTAACAAAATTCGGTCAATCCCACCCGGGAACTAACATCCAAAATGAGGGAATAAAATGATAACTGAGCAATTAATTTGGTTTATAGATGGACGTTATTTTTATAAAAGCATTACTTTAGATAAAGTTATTCACCTCGCCAATACTCATAAAATGCGCGTTAAAATAATCATCGATGCTAAAGTAAAATCTACCCAACGGTGGTATTGGCATGCCATGGTTGGCGACTCACCAACGGCTAATGAAGATTTAGTGGTGATTAACAAGAAAAAACAATCCTTGCTTAAAGCATTAGAAATGAGTGCAATTAAAGCTGAAATTATCGTTTCAGAGTCTGCAGATCACATAAAAACAATCAATACTGAATTAGCAAAAACAAATAATGGCCTGCTAATTTTAGAAGACACACCACCTAAACAAAGACATCCCATATTTCAAACTCTCACTGAAATAAACGCACCCGTATTATTATTAACTGACAAGGTATGGAAAGAAAACATCAATGCCATTGGCGCTGTTGACCCATTACACGAAAATGATCGGCCAGCAAAAATTGATGAACATATTGTTCAGCATTTAAAAAGCTGGGAAGATTCGCTTTCAGTAAAATGGAAACTTATCCACTGTTGTTACATTTCATCAGTTTTATACCAATACAAAAACAAAGTATTATCGATGCACCAAGACGGTTTAAAAGAGTTCGCTGATCAGTTCCGCATTAAGAGGGATCAATATAAATTACTTGAAGGTTTACCTGAAGAGGCCTTAAAGTCATATATTAACAAAAACCATATCGATATTTTATTTATCGGTCTAGTTAATAGAAACATGCTGGATAAGTTTTGGGTGGGAAGTACTACCTCAAATTTTTTATATGAGCCACCATGTGATTTATTGCTTATTAAACAGTAAAATAAATAATGAGCATTAACCAGCAAGGTTAATGCTCAACATTGATTCAGTCACTACTCTTCTTTGGATACAACATCTGCCGTACTTCTCGGGCTCTCATCCATAGCAACTTTAAAAGGTTTACTTGCACTCCCGGCATAAAGGCTGATATGCGGGAATGGGATCTCAATGCCCTGCTCATCAAATGTTTTCTTAATGTTCTGATACATTTCATTTTTAAGCGCAAGAAAATTTTCTCTTCTTGACCACACTGAAAATTGAATATCAACTGACGATGAACCAAACCCGGTCAAAATAAACAAAGGTGCTGGCTCTTCCAAACAAATAACATTTTTTTCGGCAATTTTTAATAATAAATCACGCACTTTTTCAATATCTTCTTTATAAGCAATACCTAGTTTTAAGTCTGCTCTTCTAATGGGATACTTTGTCATGGTGGTGACCGCACTTTTTATCATGCTTTCATTGGGTATTCGAACAAATAAATTATCAAAGGTTCTTAATTTAACAGACAATAAATCAATTGAAATAACTTCCCCTAAGATGTCATTGACTTTAATCACATCACCGATTGAGAAAGGCCTTTCTATCATCAAAAATATGCCACTGATTAAATTTGATGCTGAAGTTTGTGAAGCAAAGCCAATCGCGACAGTAAAAATTCCCGCTGCGCCAAGTAATATCGTTAAGTCGATACCAATATGCTTTAAAGCCGACAAGACAAATAAGCCCAGTAAGGTATAAAACACCGTTCTTTTTAACAAAAACACTCCGTGTGTCGTCATTTTCTTGCTAACAATTCTTTCCATCGCGCTACTGAGCGCTTTAGCAATAAAGTAACCGACCACAAATAAAATAAGTGCCTGTGTTAAGGTGTATAAATGAGATGCTTTGAGCATATTAAAAAACTCATTAATGACTTCCATATAATATTTACCTAACTAAAGTTTACCCAAATAAGTTACTGATTCTGCGAATTATTTTACCGTGCTCAGAGGTTTCTCGCGGACTACTTATCGCGGTAAGGGGTTGAAATTCAACTGAAACACTTCTTTCTATAATTAATTCAATATCGGCTGATTCATTATTTCTTTCAATGGTTATGCCAGATGTCCACAGTTGGTTTTTATCATCACTATATAAATGTAAGTAATTAACAGGAACATTAATCCTGTTGATGATAAGTTCTTTGTTATGGCTATTAATCACCGTAATTGACGTTGTTGCTCGGTGGGGATGTAAATCAAGCTCTTCAAGTTTAGTTTTTGCAGAGGTATATTTTGCATAGCACAATTGTCCGTCGATGGTTGAGCTACCAAACCATGAATCTGACGGACGCCAAAAGGGTAAATCAACTAAGCATTTAGCACTTGGAAATGTTTCAGCATAAAACCAAATAGGTGTACTAATAAACAGCTGAACTTTTTCACCCGCTAAAATTGTTAGCGGTGATGAAGGACGTGCAATAACCGAACGATCGGCTAATTTTGGAAATACTTTTATTTTATCAGAGCTGGCTTTCTCTAAAAAACGACCGATATCAGCATCGCTTTCTAGTGCAAAGTTTTCGCCAGCAGAAACCACAATGTCTTGGTCTTCTTCTTGATTTTCAATATTCCAAATATTCCATTCAGTTGCCTTGCGCTTTATGAGTATCGCGCGTTGACCAACGCTCCAACATTTTTTTTCATGACTGTCATCAAAGGTAAACTCGCCCCACCAGATGTTGTTACTCATAGTTTACTCATTAAAAATTCACTTGAAATAATAAATCGCCAAATCCCCAGATAAAAGTGCCTGTTATCAACAATGAAACTTCTAAAATACCGAGCTGGTATCTAACATTATCTTTAACAACATCAATTTTATCGTCAAAATCATCTTCAATCGTTGCAATTTCTTTGTCGATGTACTCTGTTGGCACATTGATTTTTCTGAGTTTCATTTTGGCTCGTGACAATACCAAGCGATGTTGAATATTGAGTTTACTGATAAGAACACGTTCAGCAATAATGGCGCCAATACTTGACCAAACACCAATGATAACAATTAAACAACCACTTCTAGAAAGCCACTCTAGTCCTAAAAACTGAGTTTTTGACAAATAATAGCCCATACTAATCAGTGTTATAGAAAGTAACCAAGCCATTATCGGTTGTCTTTTTCTGATGTTAATGACTTTTGCTTCATAAAGTGTTTTTGAATCGCTCAATATCTGTCTTCTTTTTTTAATTAAATTAGTGGTTATTACAACCAGCGTTTTTTCTTAAACCAAACAATAAGACCAACAGAGATAACCGACATCACCCCAAGTAAAGTAAAGTAACCGTGTTCAAATTTAAGCTCGGGTATGTATTCAAAATTCATCCCATATATTCCTGCGAGGAAAGTCAAAGGTACGAACAAAGCGGTGATAACCGTTAACACTCTCATTGTTGCGTTTAGCTGATGTGAAGTAACCGACATATAACCGTTAATTAAATCTCCACAAATATCATAATACATTTGAGAGAGGCTCAATAATCGATCAAGTCGCTCTCTTAAGTCATTTACTGCATGTATTTCTTGTTCCGTAATCAGTGATGTTTCATCATCTTCAAGGTAACTGTTTAGGGTATTTCCAACAGTTACATGGTAATTAAAAGTTCTTCTAATTTTAACCAACCTCGAACGATGTGAAGTGATTTCTCGCATCATTTTATCGTTACCACTGATTTGAAATTGATCTTCAATTTTTTCTAAGTTTTGTTCAAAGTCAAATAATTGCTGTAGGTAATTACCACAACTACTGTGAAATATTTTCAATGCTAAGTGTACTGGGCTTCTCGCTAAATACTTTTCACTGCTGGCCGTAAATAAGGCATTTATCGCTATCGAGCTTTCAGGATGACCGGTAATTAACACCCGTTGACCGATAAACATACTGATTTGTACATGTTCAAAGGTTAAATTATTTTCTTTGGCAACAAAGCCACGGTAAAGCAGAAAGATGAAATCATTGAACAGCTCAACTTTCGGAGGGTGTCTTTCTCTTTGAGCATCTAAAATAGCCAAAGGGTGACAGCCAAATTGAGTGAATATTTCTTTTTCTTGAGATTTTTCGACTTTATCAAGATCAATCCATAGCACGGTACTTTCATCTTGTTGCCATTCACTGACTAATTCTTCGCCACCAATTTTAACAGGCGCAGAGGGTGAAATTAACATACATTTAATCATGATAAATCCTTAGGTATAATTACAAAATAATGCGGGTGTCAGCATTACAAATAATAACTGATAGTAAACGTTATAAACTTTCCCATTATAAGCAATATTTTAGAGTAAAGGTCAAATAATTAGTTGTTATCTCAGCAAGTAAAGTTAATAATTCACCCAATTAAAGCTATTAACATTCCTATTAGGATTATTACATGTCAACTGACATTATTACTTGGTGTGCAATCGCCTTTTGTATCACTCAATCAGCCATTTTCTCAGGATTAAATCTCGCATTTTTTTCTATAAGTCGCCTGCATTTAGAAGTTGAAGCTAAAAAGGGTAATAAAGCAGCACAAACTATTTTACGTCTGAGAGACGACTCAAATTTTTTATTAACAACAATATTATGGGGTAATGTTGGAATTAATGTGTTGTTAACAATGCTCTCTGATTCAGTGCTTACTGGCATCAGTGCTTTTCTGTTTTCAACTATTGCCATTACGATTATTGGTGAAATTACCCCGCAAGCTTATTTCTCAAGAAATGCCTTAAAAATGGGCAGCATGCTCGCCCCTATTATTCGTTTTTATCAGTTCCTTTTTTACCCCGTAGCCAAACCAACTGCACTTATTTTAGATGCTTGGCTCGGCAAAGAAGGGATTACTTACCTTGAAGAAAGTGAACTTAGAAGTATTATTCGCCAGCACATTTCCGCAGAAGAAGCCGATCTTAATCATGTTGAAGGTATCGGTGCGTTAAACTTTTTTGCTTTAGATGAGATACAGGTCACTGAAGAAGGTGAGATAATTGATCCTAAATCAATTATTGCCCTACCAACAAAGTTAGACTTACCTATTATTCCGGTAACGACACAAGGTCCAGATGACCCATTTTTAATGCTGGTGAATGAAACTAACCATAGTTGGGTAATACTGACCAATGAAGCTGGCTACCCATTACTAGTGCTTGATGCAGACGGTTATTCACGAGCTGCGTTATATCAACCAGGCGATTTTGACCCTTACAATTATTGTCATCGTCCTGTTGTGATAACGGATGAAACGACACCATTAAATGAAGCTATACTGAAAATGAAAGTGAATACATCTACTGACAAAAACTTTGATGGTGTGATAGAACACGATGTATTGCTTATTTGGGGAGAAACCAAACGTATTATTACTGGCGCAGACATTTTTGGTTTGCTACTTAAAGGCATGCTTCCTAATATAAAATAAACAGGTTAAATATTTATAATGGAATGGTTAGACAAAATATTCAATTTAAACAGTTTTACCGAGTTATTGTTTGAATATAAATTTATTGTTACTTTTTTACTGTTGATGACTTCATTTTTGATTAAAAATTTAATCATAAAAGTTATAAAACTAAAATCGAAACAAACCAAAAGATTAAAAATTAATATGGTGAATAATATTTTCACCATATTGATCATTATTTTACTTTTTAATCTATGGTCCGAAGAAATCCAAAAGTTTGCCTTTTCTATTGCCGCTTTTGTTGTGGCAATTGTATTAGCGACTCGCGAGTTTATTCAGTGTTTTATTGGCTTTATCTATATATTATCGAGTCGACCCTTTCGTATTGGTGACTGGATACAAGTAGGTAACTATGTTGGTGAGGTGCATTCTACCGATTGGGCTAAACTTACTTTACTAGAGGTCAATAAAGATGATTATGAATATACCGGCAAAACGTTATATTTGCCTAATAGTCAGTTAATTACTTCGGTAATTAAAAACCTTAATTTCCTCAAGCGTTATGCGGTACATCATTTCACTATAGTACGTGATGACAGTGCTAATCCCTTTGACTTTATCGATACCTTGTATGAGAAAGCAGACTTATATTGTCATGACTTTAAAGATGTGGCAGTTCGTTATAATCATCTTATTGAAAACCGCTTAGATATAAAGATTGCAGGTCCAAAACCGCACATTCAAGTAGCCACCTCTGAGCTGGGTGACACTCAGGTGTTTTTTACTATTTTTTGCCCCACTGAAAGTGCGATGGAAATAGAACAGAAATTAACGTCCGACTTTATGAAACTATGGTTTGAGAATAAAGCTTTAAAAAGTATTAATAAATAAAAGAGCGACAGACATCGTCTTGTAATGGGTCTTAATCTTTGTAGCTACACAATAAGCACAACAGCTGAGTTGTGCTTTATTTATAAGCCCCACAACAAACATCCCCCTAGTTCAACGTTACAAAAAAGCCTCATTATTAATGAGGCTTTTTGCTTACCAATGCATCTTTCATCTTTCATCTTTAGTGTATTAACGAAGATTAGCGCAGCCTAAAACAAAAGACTGCTTTGTTTATCTTACAGATATAACCAATTTAACAGTAAGGATAGCGTTACCCACATTAAAATAATCAAAGGAATACCAACACGCATAAAATCAGAAAAACGATAACCACCGGCGTTCATTACCAAAAGGTTAGTTTTGTAAGCCATAGGGGTTGCATAACTTAAGTTAGCACCAAAGAGTACCGCCAATATAAAAGGTTCTGCTGGTAGGTTGAGTTGGCTAGCAACAGAAATAGCAATAGGTGTACCAATAACAGCAGCAGCATTGTTAGAAACAATATTAGTTAATATCGCGAGTAACAGCATTAGGGCCGATAAGACACCTCCTGGTGGTAAACCAAATGATAATGCGACAAACACTTGCGCTATGTACTCAGCGCCACCGGTAGTCATCATTGCAGAGCCTAACGCTAAAGACGCGGCAACAATTAAAATAACTTGCGTACTAAGCGCTGATGAAGCTTCTTGCCAATTTAAACATTTTGTTAATAACAAGACGAGTACACCACAAACCGCACTAATTTCTATAGGTAAAATACCCAAGGCTGACGATACAACTACGGCTAACAAGGTACCTAAGGCAATGGGTGCTTTACTTGTTTGAGGTAATGACTCCGCGCCATCAATAATGAGTAGTCCTTGTTTAGCTTTTAATAAATCAATTTGCTCTTGCTCTCCTTGTACCAGTAAGACATCGCCAATTTTCAGGCGGGTATTGCCGATACTGCTGCGACCAATTTCCATCGCTTTACCTGCTCGATGCAAAGCGATCACTGATATGCTGTGTTTTTGTATAAAATTGACTTGTTGTAAAGTGTGCCCTTCAACTCCCGAGCCAGCAATAATAACAATCTCTGCCAACGTTTGTTTCTCGGCTTTTAGAGGGTGTTCGTCATCAACTTTATGCAGTCCTGAGAATAAAGTGGCTCCTAATACTGACTCATATTCTTTTAAACGGTCTGGATAGTCATGAACTTTTAGGCGGTCACCAACGATAAGCACGGTATCGGGCAAAGGCATTATATTCCGATAGTTGGCGCCACGCTGAATACTCTCAATTTTTAGCTGGCCATCAGTCAAAGCAATTATCTCGGTAATTGTTTTCTCGTTAGCCACACTTTCTTCATTTATATTAAGATAAGCGCTAAACAGACGTGGCGAAGTATCAGGCATTGATGGTGTTCTGCTTGGGAGAAGTTTAGGCGCAATTAGCCATAAGTAGAGTACGGCAACAACAGAAGCAATGAGTGCTGGTTGTATAAAATCAAAGAGCCCAAACTCAACCGCCCCCATATTTTTTGCAATACTAACCACTAATAAATTGGTCGATGTACCTATAGTTGTCGCCATTCCCCCAACTAAGGTTGCTAATCCCATCGGCAGTAGCATTGGCGAAGAATCTGTTTTAGTACGCAGTGATACACTGATCAAGATAGGCAGTAACAGCACCACAACTGGGGTGTTATTAATAAAAGCACTTAAACCTCCAGCTAAAACGAGTGTTAGCAACAAAGATAATGTTGGGCTTATTTTCCATAATTTAGCCAAGTATCGACCAATGGGCTCCAATGCTCCTGTACGCACAATACCGTGACCAATGATCATTAACGAACACACTGTCACTAAGGCTTCATGACCAAAGCCAAAAAATAATGAGCTAGGTTCGAAATGTGTGCCATCTATATAAAAAGGGAAGAATGCAAACGCCAAACACAATATAGCGATAACAGCCAAAGAGGAGGTTTCTAAAGGGATATCATCTCGACGAAAGAGGTATAAGGCAAATACGGTAATGAGTAATACCGCTAATGCATGATTATTAGGTAAGTCAGGAATATTCAAAAGTAGTACCAAGTTAATTTAATTATTTAGCGGCTACAACCACTGCTTATAAAGCTTATTCTAAATGAATGCGCCAAATTATTACAAGTCAATGAAGCCTATTCTAATTATTTTTAATAACTATAATACGTGTTTTCAATTAAGTACATAGTCACTAATCAATAGATATTTTTATAACGAGCTCGTTAAAGCTTGAGCTATATTAGTTAAAAAGAGTGGCAACAATAATTCAGCAGCCGCTCTCAATATGCACTTTAGAAAGTAAGGTCTTGGCAGACAGGGAGCAATAAGGAACTTTTAGTGACAACAAAGTAGCGGTAATATGTTCTGCATATCTTTAGGTTATTTGACGGCAGATAACGCGCTACTTTTAACGTTGATTGTCGGACAGCGATTCATCTTTTGTGGTGTTTACCGCAGACAAGGAATCGCTTTTTATATAAAAAACGTATAGATAAGGCTTAACCTAGCTCACTTTCTATTTTTGATCCTAAAAAAACTTTTGATGGATCAACAAGAAAACGTTTGCCTAAAGCTTCTCTTCCTAACAGCATTAAATAACTCATATCAGAGCGATCGGTTAAGGTTATTTCAATTGACCACTTTTCTTCGCCAAGTACGATTAATGTTTCAATAACGTAACGTTGCTCTACGGTGCCATTAGAAGACTTTATTTTCCTGATATCACTAATTGGCGCACTACATTTAACAATAGTATCAACATTATGCGCATCAGGATGAATATCAAAAATCACCGAAGGCTTGCCATTTTTAATAACTTTTGTAATATTATCGACGTGTAACGACGACGTTTTTGCTCCGGTATCAACTCGAACTTGTAAATCGTCAATAGCTAAGTCTGGCAAAGCTATTGACTCTAAACGCCCAATAACAACTTTATTTGCTTTTTTCATACGGTTTCCTAACTGTCGTCATTTTCAGGTAAAAGCTGCTCTTGTACGTTTTCAATGTGTTCAGCGATTTCTTCATCGTCTTCACTGAAATAAGCGACATGAAACATAGCTTCTCCATCTTGTACTAGCGGTATATTTTGCTTACCGATTAAAATGCCTGAGCGTGTTGCTTTAACCGAATCAAATATTGCACCATATGGGCTACCAATTTCGGCTAACACTTGACCTTTAGTGATCTGATCGCCCAAATTTACAATATTATGAACAATACCACTAGCGTTAGCGCGCACCCATTGACTACCATTAGCAATAAAAGGCACAAGTTTTTTCTTCTTAGAGCGGACAACTTTTCTGGTCATACCTAAATATTGTAAAACATTTAAGATACCTTTCATGCCCGCTCGAATTGAAAACTCATCAAAACGCAGCGCTTCACCCGCTTCATATAAGAGTATTTTCGTTTCGTTTTTAACGGCTGATTCTCTTAACGATCCGTCAACTAAAGTAGAATTTAACACAACCGGTACGCCAAACACTTCCGCCAAGGCTTTGGTATCGGGATCAGACATATCCGCCCTAATTTGTGGCAGGTTTGAGCGATGAATTGCCCCGGTATGTAAATCGATACCGTAATCACAATGTTTAACGATTTCATTGAGAAATATATGCGCGACACGCCCTGCTAAAGAGCCTTTCGCAGAGCCGGGAAAACAGCGATTTAGATCACGACGGTCAGGCATATAACGACTTTGATTAACCACGCCATAAACGTTAACCATAGGAACAGCAATAACTGTGCCTCGCGTTATTTTAAGTTTCTTTTCGTGGATCAAGCGTCGAATAATTTCAATACCATTTAATTCGTCGCCATGTACCGCCGCACTCAAAAAAATAGTGGGCCCCGGTTTTTTAGCGCGAAT
>NZ_JACGVS010000028.1:0-42637 GCF_014077345.1 Colwellia sp. BRX8-4 | reverse complement strand
GATGTAGATAACTTATCAAAACAGCTCTTTCGTGGTTCGTTTTGACTGAACCCCTTGGAACTGGAGCGCATTCTAGACATTTCTCGCTGGGCGTCAACCCTTTTTTGTAATAACTTTGAAATAAACGTTTGTTCGCTTATTTATCGAACAATTTAGCTAATATACGCGCTAGCTTCGCTAATTTTATTGATACGGTCTGCTTTAATCGCCTCATTATCGCTATATTGATCAACAAGCAATATCCTACTTTTTATACCAGCACGCTCAGCAGCCTGCATATCTGATACTTTATCACCAATAAAAATACTCTTTGCCAAATCAATGTCATGCTTTTTAGCAGCTGATAAAATCATACCAGGTTCTGGTTTTCTACAATCACAGGCCACCTTGTATTCACCAACGCCTTTATCTGGATGATGAGGGCAATGATAGACATCTGCAATTACGATCCCTTTCGATTTAAATTGCTTTACCATCCACAGAGTCAGTTGATTAAATTGCTCAACAGTATATTTGCCTCTAGCAATACCCGATTGGTTAGTAATGACAAATATTTCATAACCTTTATTGTGCGCATCCAAACAAACAGTAAAGATATCTTCGACAAATTCAAATGCTTCTTTTTTATAAACGTAACCATGGTCAACATTGATAATGCCGTCCCTGTCTAAAAACAGTGCTTTTTTCATAGTTAATTTCTTTTGACTCAGCGGCTAATGATAGGTTTTTTGATAGATTAATTAATTAAGCCATCGCTCTTAAATATTTTGCTGCACGAATTAACAAATGATTTGCAGCATAGATATCTAAGAACGACATTTTGCTCAATATCTGCTGTTAATAAACAGCAGATAATTGTTACATGCAAAGACCGCCATCAATTTCTACGACACGGCCGGTAAAAAACTCATTTTCAAAAATATACTTTACGGTGTGAGCAATTTCATCTGCTTCACCTAAGCGGCCAACAGGTTTCATTTTTTCTAAACGGTCACGCATTTCTGGTTTCATCGCATCAGTCATTGCGGTGCGAATAACACCAGGGGCAATAGCACCAACGCGAATACCATGACGCCCTAACTCGCGCGCCCAAGTAACGGTCATCGCGACAACACCCGCTTTAGATGCAGCATAATTGGTTTGTCCCATATTACCGGCTCTTGCGATGGACGACATATTAATAATGACACCTTTACGTTTACCTTCAATCATGTGAACAGCAGCTTCGCGACCACATAAGAAAACACCCGTTAAATTAACATCGATGACTGATTGAAACTGATCCAATGACATTTTCTTAGCAACGACTCCATCTTTAGCTTTAACGAACATACCGTCACGTAAAATGCCGGCATTGTTAATTAAGCCGTCGATACCCGAAAAATCATCATTAATCTGGCTAAAAATAGCTTCTACTTCACTTTCATTGGTGACGTTGGCTAAATAATACTTTGCCGATGAACCTGCTGCTTCAATAAGTTTTACTGTTTCTTGTAGTAACGTTTCATTTAAATCGATTAACGCTAATTTAGCACCATTCGTTGCTAAGCTAATAGCCATAGAACGTCCTAGGCCTTGTCCACCGCCGGTGATGACGATAACTTTATCATTCAAATCCATTGTTTTTCCTTTATCTCTATTATATTTTTTCGTTGATAGCGCTAAAAAACCAATCAACTAATTTATGGTCAACATCACTAATATTTGAAAAAGCCCAATTTGGATTTTTGTCTTTATCGACTAATAATGCCCTAATACCTTCGCGAGCTTCAGTATACTGACAACAACGAAGGATTAAATTTAACTCTGAAGTAAAACATTCACTCAAACTTAGCGTTTTAGTCGTTTGTAACTGCCTATATATAATACAAGCACTCAATGGGCTACCCGCCAGTAATTTGTTTTTTGCCTTATTCAGCCAATTATTGTCTGTTTGTACATTTAAAATCGCTGTGTGTATATCAGCAATATTATCGAAAGCTAATAATTTTGCTATAGCCACTTCATTGTTTTTTACCTCATTGGGTAAATGGTGTTCAAAACGGTTCGAAAACTCGGTCAATGCTTGCTTTAGCAGAGAGTGATTTCGATTATTGTCTTGCCAGTCAACTGTTAGTAAGTGATCAAAAACACCATTTTTAGATGAACTATCAATAATATAATCCGACAAGCCAAGATAATTAGCATCTACGGCATTAAACACAGCACCGGTGATCCCTAAAAACAAACCAAGATCTTCTGGTGTTTTATTTAAAAACCAACTCGACCCTACATCAGGAAATAGCCCTATTGATACTTCTGGCATTGCCATCAAAGTGCGCTCTGTGGTTACACGATGACTGGCACCAGCAAATAAACCTATGCCGCCGCCCATGATATAACCATCTCCCCAGATCATAATGGGTTTATTAAAATTATGAATTAATTGGTCAAGTACATATTCTTCACTAAAAAATTCATTAGCGAAGCCTGATGTAATGACATCATCATCTATTGGTGTGTCTAGTTCGTGTAAATAGTGATACAGGCTAACAACATCTCCACCAGCACAAAACGCTTTTTCACCCGCGCCCTGTAAAATAACCATCGCGATATTGTCATCTTGCTGCCAAGACGACAGTTTTTTGGTTAACAGCTTAATCATCGAAAGATTTAATGCATTAAGCGATTTAGGCGCATTAAGTTCTGCTATAGCTATCAGTTTATTATTATTGCTGCTTAACTCTTTAAATATCACATCTGTCATTTAATTTAGCTCCGATTTTTTACGGGTTAATGTTCTCTTTGATAGCTATTTAAAGACTAGCATCAATCGCTACGACAGTTCGTCCGGTAACCGTGCCATCGACGTAAGCGTCAAATGCATTCCCTAAGTCTCGAAATTCAATGGCCGTAGGAGAAATCAGATCAAGTTTTGTTGGTTTTAAATCTGTTGCTAATCTTTTCCATCCTTGCGTGCGCACTGAAAGTGGCATTTCGACTGAGTTAATACCAAGTAGGCTCACGCCTCTTAATATAAAGGGCATAACAGTGGTCTCTAATTTGAAGCCACCGGCTAAACCAATTGAAGCAATATTTCCCCAAACATGAGTGGTGCGTGTTAACCAAGCTAACGTTTCACCGCCAACACTATCGACCGCCCCACCCCACTGTGCATTTTCTAGCGGTTTGCTGCCCATTTCAATATCATGACGACTAATAAGCTTAACCGCACCGAGCGCTTTTAAATAATCTTCTTGTTCTGTTTTACCCGTAAAAGCAATCACTTCATAACCAATATTTGACAGCATATTAATAGCAAAACTACCAACACCACCGGTAGCGCCAGTGACGACAATAGGACCTCGCTCTGGAATTTGACCATTATCTTCCATACGCTGAATAGCAAGAGCGGCAGTATATCCTGCGGTACCGAGTGCCATCGCATCACGTAAACTCATGCCTGTTGGCAATGCCACGACTGAATCTGCTTTTACCCGCGCATACTCACTGTAACCACCATCATAGAGTTCAGATAATTGTGCGCCGCAAACCAGCACTTTATCGCCGGCTTCAAACCTGTCATCAACAGAGCTAACCACAACACCCGACAAATCAATACCGCCTACTAAGGGATAAGTACGTAAGATTCTTCCTTTCCCTGTGGCAGCTAGAGCATCTTTATAATTAATGTCTGAATAGGCGACTTTAATAACCACTTCACCTGCGGTTAAATCATCAATACCAACTTGCTCAAACCCACTGGTGATTTTTTTCTTATCACCCTCTTGTATTTGATGAATACGAAAAGCCGTAAATTTTTCTGGTACTTGCCTTAACTCCGTGATCAACGTTGACATAATTATTCCTATTCAATTATCTAAATAAAGGTGTATGAAGAATTAACATCAAAGCATAAGTAGTGCACAGGCACTACTTTACTCTAATCTAATAAACTGACTATCTACTAGTGTTACATATTGCGACGATATTGACCGCCTGCTTCAAATAACGAACTAACAATTTGCCCTAAAGAACAAACCTTACAAGCATCCATCATTAATTCAAAAATATTTTCATGATTAATGGCGGCTGTTTGTAAACGCTTAAGTAAGACTTCTACTTCTGCTGCATTAGCTTTGTTTAAACTCGCTAACATATCAATTTGATAAGTTTTTTCTTCTTCGGTAGCGCGAATAACTTCTTCAGGCACAATCGTTGGCGAGCCCGTTGAACTAAGGAAAGTATTTACACCTATAATAGGATATTCACCTGAGTGCTTTAAATGCTCGTAATACATACTTTCTTCTTGAATTTTACCACGCTGATACATAGTTTCCATGGCACCAAGTACACCACCACGTTCGTTAATACGATCAAATTCAGTTAATACCGCATCTTCAACTAAGTCAGTTAACTCTTCAATAATGAACGCGCCTTGAATAGGGTTTTCATTTTTAGAAAGTCCTAATTCACGGTTGATGATTAATTGAATCGCCATCGCACGACGAACACTGTCTTCGGTAGGCGTAGTAATAGCTTCATCATAAGCATTAGTATGCAAAGAGTTACAGTTATCGTTTATCGCATAAAGTGCTTGTAATGTGGTACGAATATCATTGAAATCAATTTCTTGAGCATGCAATGAACGACCTGATGTTTGAATATGATATTTCAACATTTGTGCACGAGCATTGGCACCATATTTATTCTTCATCGCTTTTGACCAAATACGACGAGCCACTCGGCCAATGACAGCGTATTCTGGGTCGATACCGTTTGAGAAGAAAAACGATAAGTTAGGACCAAATTCATTAATGTCCATACCGCGGCTTAAGTAATATTCAACAAAAGTAAAACCGTTTGCCAACGTTAACGCCAATTGAGTGATCGGATTCGCACCAGCTTCTGCTATATGATAGCCAGAAATAGACACTGAATAGAAATTACGCACACCTTTTTCAATAAAGTACTCTTGCACATCACCCATTAAACGTAGGGCAAATTCAGTGGAGAAAATACAGGTATTTTGCGCTTGATCTTCTTTTAAAATATCGGCTTGTACCGTGCCACGCACTAGCGTTAAGGTTTTAGCTTTTATCGCTTGATATACCGCTGGAGGTAAAACTTGATCGCCAGTAACACCAATTAACATCAAACCTAAACCGTCGTTGCCATCGGGTAATTCACCTTGATAGCTTGGACGTTCACAGCCTTTGTCTTTATAAATTTTAGCTATGGTTGCGGCTACTTCTTTTTCCAAACCATTTTCGGTAATAAAACGCTCACATTGTTGATCGATAGCGGTATTCAAGAAAAAACCTAACAACATCGGCGCAGGGCCATTAATGGTCATGGAAACTGACGTCATCGCATGGGCTAAGTCAAAACCAGAATACAGTTTCTTGGCATCATCTAAACAACAAATAGAAACGCCGGCATTACCTATTTTTCCATAAATATCAGGACGAATAGCTGGATCGTTACCGTATAGGGTCACTGAATCAAATGCTGTTGATAAGCGTTTAGCCGGCATACCTTTTGAAACATAATGAAAACGACGGTTGGTTCTTTCTGGGCCGCCTTCACCCGCGAACATACGTGTTGGGTCTTCGCCTTCACGCTTAAAGGGGAATAAACCAGCGGTATACGGAAATTCACCCGGTACATTTTCTTGTAAGTTCCACTTTAAGATATCGCCCCACCCCTGATATTTAGGCATACTAATTTTAGGGATATCGCTACCAGAAAGTGATTTTGAATGAGTGGCTATCGACAGTTCTTTGTCTCGTACTTTAAATTTAAATTCAGGGTCTTTATAACGCTGAACTTTAGTCGCCCATTGCTCGAGTAATAATTTGTTTTTAGGGTCTAAGTCTAATTCGACTTGAGTATAAAGCGCTTCAAGTTGCGTCACTAAATCAGCAGAAACCACCGTTTCAGTGTCTTTTGCCGTTTCAATCGCCTGATGAATACCATAAAGTTTTTGTGCAACCGTTGTTTGTTTTTCAACCCAAGCATCATAACCGCGATTACTTTCTGATATTTCAGATAAATAACGAATACGATTACCTGGGATCACGCTACTTTTATTGGCTAATGTGCCTTCGGTAGAGAGAATATCGCCAACAATTAAGCCCGCTTTAGTGTTTAATGCTGTGATCACCGCATTATATAATTCGGTCATACCACGGTCGTTAAATTGTGAAGCTATCGTGCCGTAAACGGGTACTTCATCATCACCGGCTTCAAACATGCCACGGTTACGTTTATATTGTTTTTTCACGTCACGCAAGGCATCTAAAGCGCCCCGTTTATCAAATTTATTGAGCGCAATAATATCAGCAAAATCGAGCATATCGATTTTTTCTAATTGTGTTGCCGCGCCGTACTCTGGCGTCATCACATATAAAGAAACATCGGAATGTTCTTCAATTTCGGTATCTGATTGACCAATACCCGAAGTTTCTAGAATAATTAAGTCGAAATCGGTCGCTTTTAAAATTTCTAAAGTGTCATTAACATAAACAGACAATGCCAAATTTGACTGACGTGTGGCTAACGAACGCATGTAAACGCGATCATTGTTTACCGCATTCATACGAATTCGGTCACCGAGTAATGCACCACCGGTTTTACGCTTAGACGGGTCAACCGAAACAATGGCAATTTTGCTGTCTGCTGTTGCCATTAAAAAGCGGCGAATTAATTCATCAACTAGCGAAGATTTACCTGCACCACCGGTACCGGTAATACCTAATACCGGTGTTTTACTTGCTGAAGCAATTTTACGAATTTTCTCTAAATCGGCTTTATTTTCTTTTGGCGCATTTTCAGCCGCTGAAATTAAACGCGCAATCGCTTGTTTGTCATTTTTCTTTAAATTAGCAACATCGTCTTTTTTAACATTGACGCCAGTTTTAAAATCACAGCGCTCTAACATGTCATCAATCATGCCTAATAAACCCAGTGCACGGCCGTCATCAGGAGAATAAATACGGGTAATACCATAATCTTGTAGCATTTTAATTTCGTCAGGTAGTATCACGCCACCGCCGCCGCCAACGATACGAATATGTTCACAACCTCGTTCTTTAAGTAAGTCGTACATATATTTAAAATATTCGTTATGCCCACCTTGATAAGAAGTCATCGCAATAGCATTAGCATCTTCTTGAATCGCGGTATTAACCACTTCTTCAACACTGCGGTCATGGCCCAAATGAATAACTTCAGCACCACTTGATTGTAAAATTCGGCGCATAATATTAATCGCAGCATCGTGCCCATCAAAAAGTGATGCGGCAGTGACAATTCTAATTTTATTCTTGAGTTGGTATCTTTCAGTTGTCATTTTGAATTCTCTTTTATTAACTTACTCACCATTATAGGTGTAATATTTGTAGGTGTAATTTTTGGTGCTGAATTGCTATTTAAATTTTTTATTAATAATATTAAATCATAAAGAAAATGGTATTAACATTGATTTTATTGCTAATTTGATGGACTATCTTGTTATGGAATAAAAACGCGTAGCTTATTAATTATGCTTCAACAATCAAAGTCAGCAAAGCCGATAAAAACAGCAACTATCATTGATGATATTCGTTTACTTATTCCCGTTTTTTTATTGAAAAAATTGCAAGTTCATCCGCTAACCTCCAGTCTTTATCCATTATCGCTTGGGAAGCATTCAGATATTTCTTATCAAATAAATAAAAAAAACAGTGACCATCACAGCTTACTTTATTGTCAATCAACTAGCGCAACTCTAGACTATAAAAACAAAGTTAGAGAAGTTAAATCGGGCGATCTTGTTATTATACCAGCCAATGCGAGTTTTAAATTTACCGCCATTAACAGAGAAAATAACAGTGAAATTAAAAACAAGTCAGGAAAAGTCTATTGGTTAAATTTTAAAGGCGATCTCGCCAGTAATTTTGCCGAACGTTTATTAATGAAAATGGATGATGGCCTCGCACACGTCGGGAATGTAGATGAAGTGATCCGAGATTTTGACAATTTATTAGCGCTAGGTCGCCGCGGCTATACCGCTACTAATGTTATTCACGCGGTACATATTTTACAGCAAACCTTAAGCTTTTTAGCATTACAGTTGCGTTTAACTGACTTTAATAAAAGTTCTACTTTTGATATTGATGCGGTCGAACGTTTAATGCGCAATAATCTTCATCAAGAATTGAGTTTGGATACATTAGCGCATTACAGCCAGCTATCTAAATTTCATTTTTCAAAGAAGTTTAAAGAACTCACCGATACATCACCAATACAGCACTTTATTAATATGAAAATTCAACGCGCCTGCTCTGAGCTTGATAATAGCTCACAGACTATTAAAGATATTAGTGAGGGCTTGGGATATAGCGACCCTTACTATTTTTCACGCCTGTTTAAAAAATCGCTAGGAATGTCACCAAAGCAATATCGTGACTCTCGTCACAGTGCTTAAAAAAATAACTAGCAGTACGAGTATTAGCAATTTATTTAGCCAATAGCTAACTGTTGACCACAATAGCAAAGCGTTAACTATAGTAGTCTAATTTTACTCACCTTCATTTATAACGGCGTTGATGATACCTTTATCATATAATTGCTCGTTAAAAGTAAATAATCATTGCCTGCTATACTCAAGGTTACGCGATAACATCATCTATACTTAACTTTTAACCCGCTATTTAATACTCACCACTTAATATCACTTAATCTATGCTATTTAATTTCACTGACTTGTCTAGCGTTAAAAAGGAAATCAATATGGATATCAATACGGCAAAATCGGTTTTACAAAATACCTTTGGTTACGCTGACTTTCGACATCAACAAGCGAAAATAATTAGTGAATTAATCAGTGGCGCAGATGTTTTTACGCTTATGCCAACCGGTGGTGGAAAGTCATTATGTTATCAAATACCAGCGATAGTCCGTGATGGCGTAGGCATAGTGGTGTCGCCACTAATAGCGTTAATGAAAGATCAAGTTGATGCGCTAAAACTACAAGGCGTAAAAGCAGAGTTTTTAAATTCGTCGCAGGACCATGAAGAACAAAATCGTGTCGAGCAGCTAATAAGATCAGGCAATGTCGACTTATTGTACGTTGCGCCAGAGCGACTATTGAGTGATTATTTTCTAAACCTTATTGATAATATTACCATTGCACTCTTTGCCTTTGATGAAGCACATTGTGTTTCACAATGGGGTCACGATTTCAGACCTGAATACCAACAACTGTCCATTATTAGCCAGCGATATCCCCACACGCCTAAAATTGCCTTAACAGCGACAGCGGATATGAAAACGCGAGATGAAATTGTTCAAGTATTAAATTTAACGGCTGCTAAAATCTTTGTTCATAGTTTTGACAGACCCAATATTCAGTATCGGATCAGTGAACAAAAAAATAACAAAGAACAGCTCCTTAAATTTATCAATACCGAACATAACAATGATGCCGGTATCGTTTATTGTCTTTCAAGAAAATCTGTTGAGGCCACAGCTCAATGGCTGAGTGAACAAGGAAAAGTTGCTTTGCCTTATCATGCAGGTTTGGCCAATAATATTAAAGATAGCAATCAACAACGTTTTCTCAGAGAAGACGGCATCATAATTGTTGCCACCATTGCCTTTGGTATGGGTATTGATAAGCCCGATGTTAGGTTTGTTGCCCATTTAAATTTGCCTAAAAGTATTGAGGCCTACTACCAAGAAACTGGCCGAGCAGGCCGTGATGGTATGCCCGCCAATACTTGGTTAGCGTATGGCATGCAAGATGTTATTAAGCTAAAACAAATGACAAGTCAAAGTACTGGTAATGAACAGTTCAAGTTTATAACTCAACGTAAAATTGATGCCCTGCTTGGTTATTGCGAAGTGTGCTCTTGCCGCCGGCAAGTATTACTCAATTATTTTGGTGAAACGTTAGCTGAGCCTTGTGGGAATTGTGATAACTGTTTGAATCCCCCCATAACATGGGATGGCACTGCTGCCGCTAGAAAAGCACTTTCAACCGTTTATCGAACGGGCCAAAGATTTGGCGTAGGCCATCAAATTGATGTCTTGCTAGGTAAGCAAACCCCTAAAGTTATCCAGGTCAACCACCAACAACTTTCTACCTATGGTATTGGTAAAGAGCACAAAGCAGAGGAATGGCAAACGGTGTTTAGGCAACTCATTTCAATGGGATATTTAGCTGTAGAAATGGAATATGGCGCTTTAAAACTTACTGAAAAATCTCGACCTTTATTAAAAGGCGAACTGACCATACAACTCAAAGTAAAAGAATACGGTAAGGCGAAGCTTGCGCGAAAATCAAAACAACCTAATGCCAGCAATTTATCAGCACAAGAAGAAACCGTATTTGAAAAGCTCAAGCAACAAAGAGCATTATGGGCAAAAGAGAGAAATGTACCATCATTCGTTATTTTTCATGACGCTACCTTAATGGATATAGCCAGAGCTAATCCCAAAAACTCAACGCAACTATTAAACGTTAATGGTATAGGTAAAACAAAACTTGAGCTTTATGGTGAAAAAATTATCGCACTACTTCACTAGCTAAAACCCTTGTCTTTGTTCAAAATACCTCTGTGCAATCAATCGAACATTAATAAAAAAGCCGCAATGACTTAACATAGCGGCTTTACAAATTTAATTTTTATCAGCATGACCTGAAAATAACAGCGAACTTAATGGTCTAAAACATTTCAACCGCAATCGCTGTAGCTTCACCACCACCAATACAAAGAGAGGCTAAACCTTTTGATAAACCTTTGTTTTTCAATGCATGGATTAACGTTACCATAATACGAGCACCACTAGCACCTAAAGGATGACCCAGTGCACAAGCGCCACCATTGACATTGACTTTTTCAACATCTAAGGCTAATTCTTTAATCGCTAACATGGTAACCATGGCAAATGCTTCATTAATTTCCCATAGATCAACATCTGCAGCCGTCCAGTTTGCTTTTGCTAAAACTTTATTCATTGCGCCAACGGGTGCTACCGTAAATTCTTCAGGTTTTTGTGCATGCGTTGCATGAGCAACAATTTTACATAAAGGGCGTAGACCACGTTTTTCTGCTTCTGACTGTTTCATCATCACTAATGCCGCAGCACCATCTGAAATAGAGCTAGAGTTTGCAGCCGTAATAGTCCCGTCTCTTTTAAAAGCGGCACGTAATGAAGGTATTTTATCAGGGCGGGCATTACCCGGCTGTTCATCTATTGCAAAGACAGAGTCGCCACGACGAGATTTAATCGTTACTGGCGATATTTCATTTTCGAAAGCACCGGCAGCAATCGCTGCATTGGCACGTGCTAATGAGCGAATAGCATATTCATCCATGTCTTCACGAGTAAACCCAGCATCATCGGCAGTTTCTTGTGCGAAACACCCCATAGCTATACCATCATAGGCATTTTCTAAACCATCAGTCATCATATGATCAAGAATTTGACCATGTCCCATTTTTATACCACTGCGACCTTTAGGTAAAAGGTGCGGTGCATTAGTCATGCTTTCCATACCACCGGCAACAGCAACATTAATAGAGCCAGCCATCAGTGAATCATGTGCTTGCATTGCAGCTTTCATTCCAGAGCCACAGACTTTATTAATGGTGGTACAAACTGTTGATAATGCCAAATCAGCCGCCAAAGCTGCTTGACGAGCAGGCGCTTGTTTTAAACCTGCAGGCAATACACACCCCATGATTACTTCATCAACTTGATCGTTAGCAATATTTGCCGCAGCAAGTGCGCCGCGTATAGCCGTTGCGCCTAAGTCAGGTGAAGTTACAGCAGATAATCCGCCCATAAAACCACCCATAGGGGTTCTAGACGCTGAAACAATAACAATAGGATCTGTAGTAGACATGAAAGCTCTCCGAGATAAAAATAAAAAGGGATAAATTAATGATTAACACCATAACTTATATTTGACGTTTACGCCAACGTAAACTTTAATAGTAAGGACACAATTATAGCCAATTTATATAGTAACGATTTTAACTGAGCGGGTAAATTATTGACGGGATATTTATTAGCAGCTTGATGAAAAAAGCTCTTACTTTACGTTAACGTAAACTTCCTGTAAGGTGAGTGCATAACATAAATGTAGAGTTTTTCATGGCAGAATTAAAAGCACGGACTTTTTCAATCAGCGATCTTTCTAAAGAGTTCGATATTACGACTCGCAGTATTCGTTTTTACGAAGATCAAGGCTTGCTTGCCCCGACTCGCAAAGGACAAACTCGAATTTATAACCAAAGAGATAAAGTTCGACTAAAGTTAATTCTACGCGGTAAACGCTTGGGGTTTTCATTAGCCGAAACCGGTCGCATCTTTGAATTATACGATTTAGACAATACCAGCGCCAGCCAATTAAAACTGATGATGGATATTATTGAACAAAAAAAATCAGACTTACATCAACAACTCGACGATATAAAAGTGGTGTTGATGGAATTAACAAATTTAGAAGAAAGCTGTTTAGCTACTTTATCAGCTATCGACAATACAAAAACCTAACGCATAACTTTACGTAGCTAACTAAGCTAAGGAAATAACATGATTTCTACTTTTTCATCATTAAACTTTAATCTAGGCGAAACCGTTGAGATGATCCGCGAGTCAGTTAACGCTTTCTCTCGTGACGAAATTGCTCCACGTGCCGCACAAATAGATATTGATAACGAATTCCCAAATGATTTATGGCGCAAATTTGGTGATTTAGGCTTATTAGGCATGACCGTTGACGAAGAATATGGCGGTTCAGGCTTAGGCTATTTAGAACATATGGTGGCAATGCAAGAAATTTCACGTGCGTCTGCTTCTGTTGGTCTAAGTTACGGTGCTATGTCTAACCTTTGTTTAAACCAATTAAACAAAAACGGTTCGCATGAACAAAAAGCTAAATATTTACCAAAACTTTGTAGCGGTGAGCATATTGGCGCATTAGCGATGAGTGAACCTAATGCAGGTTCTGATGTAGTCAGCATGAAATTGCGCGCCGACAAAAAAGGCGACAAGTATATTTTAAATGGCAACAAAATGTGGATCACCAATGGTCCTGATGCCAACGTTTATGTTATTTACGCAAAGACTGATACTTCAGCGGGTTCAAAAGGCATTACTGCTTTTATCGTTGAGCGTGATTACCCAGGTTTTTCTCGTCATCAAAAATTAGACAAATTAGGTATGCGCGGTTCAAACACCTGTGAATTAGTTTTCCAAGACTGTGAAGTACCAGCAGAAAACATTTTAGGTGAAGAAGGTAAAGGCGTTCGAGTCTTAATGTCTGGCCTTGATTACGAGCGTATCGTATTAACCGGTGGACCTTTAGGTATTATGGATGCGTGTATGGACTTAGTTGTTCCTTATATTCATGACCGCAAACAGTTCGGTCAATCCATTGGTGAGTTCCAATTGATCCAAGGTAAAATTGCCGATATGTACACCCAAATGAATGCGGCTAAATCTTATGCTTATTTATGTGCACAAGCGGCTGACAGAGGTGAAACCACACGTAAAGATGCGGCCGGTGTTATCTTAGTTGCTGCAGAACTTGCGACAAAAATGGCCTTAGATGCTATTCAATTACTTGGCGGAAATGGTTACATCAATGAATTTCCAGCAGGTCGTTTGTTACGTGATGCTAAATTATATGAAATTGGCGCAGGTACTTCAGAAATTCGTCGTATGCTAATAGGTCGAGAGTTATTCGCCGAGTCTATATAAGGTTATAACTTGCTACAGCCTCTTGATTTAGAGAGGCTGATGAGAGCCACACTGCTCTTGTTTAGCTCGTAACATTAAAGCTAATGTTCTTACTGATAAAATTCCATAATAAAGGCAAATATCGTGGCTAAAATAATTTCAAAAATCAATGTACGCAGCCCAGAATTCATTGAAAACGCTGCTCATATGCAAGTTCAAGTAGACGATTTAAAAGTAAAGCTTGAGCAAATAAAATTAGGTGGCGGACAGCGCAGCCGTGATCGTCATTTATCTCGCGGTAAATTATTACCACGCGATCGCGTTAATGCCCTACTTGATGCTGGCTCACCATTTTTAGAATTATCTCAACTAGCCGCTTATGAAGTTTATGAAGCAGATGTTCCCGCTGCTGGTATTATCACCGGCATTGGCCGAGTTGGTGGACAAGAGTGTGTTATTGTCGCTAACGACGCTACCGTAAAAGGCGGAACCTATTTTCCGCTAACGGTAAAAAAACATCTTCGCGCACAAACGATTGCCCAAGAAAACAACTTACCCTGTATTTATTTAGTCGACTCTGGTGGCGCTAACTTGCCTAACCAAGACGAGGTTTTCCCTGATAGAGAACACTTTGGTCGCATATTCTTTAATCAAGCAAATATGTCAGCACAAGCCATACCGCAAATTGCTGTTGTTATGGGCTCTTGTACTGCAGGTGGCGCTTATGTACCCGCAATGGCCGATGAATCTATTATTGTTAAAGAACAAGGCACTATATTTTTAGCTGGACCGCCGTTAGTTAAAGCCGCGACTGGCGAAGTCGTTAGTGCTGAAGACTTAGGTGGCGCAGACATACATTGTCGTACCTCTGGTGTCGCCGATCATTTCGCACAAAATGATCATCACGCTTTAGAAATTGCCCGCAGTATCGTTGGTAATTTAAATCGTGTTAAACCGGTAACCATGAATATTCAACCTATTGTTGAGCCCGCTTACGACGCACAAGAAATATACGGTGTGGTACCCAAAGATGCCCGCCAACCTTTTGATATTCGTGAAATTATCGCCCGTGTCGTTGATGGTAGTAATTTTGATGAATTTAAAGCACTTTATGGCACGACTTTAGTGTGTGGTTTTGCACGGATATTTGGCTACCCCGTAGGCATTATCGCCAATAACGGCATTCTCTTTGGCGAATCAGCTCAAAAAGGTGCTCATTTTATTGAATTATGTGCACAACGAAAAATTCCTTTAGTCTTCTTACAAAACATCACCGGATTTATGGTCGGTAAGCAATACGAAGCAGGCGGTATAGCTAAGCATGGTGCAAAAATGGTCACCGCCGTTGCCACGGCACAAGTCCCAAAATTTACCGTGCTAATTGGTGGTAGTTTCGGCGCAGGTAACTATGGTATGTGTGGTCGTGCTTACGATCCACGCTTCTTATTTATGTGGCCAAATGCCCGTATTTCAGTGATGGGCGGTGAACAAGCGGCTGGCGTTTTAGCACAAGTTAAACGTGACCAAAAAGACAAACTCGGTGAACCGTGGAGCGAGCAAGAAGAAGCTGACTTTAAACAACCGATTATTGATACTTATGAGCATCAAGGCCACCCTTACTATGCTTCAGCTCGCTTATGGGATGATGGTATTATTGACCCTGCCGATACTCGTCAAATATTAGGTTTAGCCATTTCTGCTTCGTTGAATAAACCTATTGAGGATACCAAATTTGGTATCTTTAGAATGTAGGGCTGAACAAGATGACACCATTAAAAGAGATCAATACCGGTCAGGTATTATTTAACGTAGACCGTTATGGGGTAGCAACAGTTACCTTAAATAATCCTGACAAGCACAATGCTTTTGACGACAAAATTATCGCCCAATTAACGATGATATTTATCGAAATAGCCCAACGCGACGATATTCACCTGATGATACTCGCATCGACTGGCAAAAGTTTTTCTGCTGGGGCTGACTTAGCGTGGATGAAGCGCATGGCCAGTTACTCATATGAAGAAAACTTACGTGATGCTAACGCGCTTGCTCAGATGTTACATGCACTTAATTTTCTACCGCAAACCACTATTGCACAAATACAAGGTGCTGCTTTTGGCGGCGCAGTGGGTTTAGCCAGTTGTTGTGACATTGTTATCGCCAGCAATAAAGCTAGCTTTTGTCTCAGTGAAGTTAAATTAGGTTTAATTCCTGCGACCATCAGCCCTTATGTCGTCAATGCTATTGGCCAAAAAGCCAGTCGTCGATACTTTCAAACGGCAGAACGTTTCTTTGCAGACAAAGCGCAACAGTTAGGCTTAGTTGATGAGATTGTTTCGTTAGAAGCGTTAGAAAGCACCGTTATTGATATGGTGAGCACAGTATTGAGCAACGGCCCGAAAGCCGTTCGTCAAGCAAAACAACTTGCTTTAGATGTCGCTTATCAAGAAATTAACTTTGATTTACTTAGCATGACCAGTGAACGCATCGCATCAATTCGCGTTTCTGCAGAAGGCCAAGAAGGCTTAACTGCTTTTTTTGAAAAACGACCAGCAAGCTGGCAAAAAGAACCGACGAGTGAAGGATAAAAACATGTCTCAACTAACAACTAAAACAGCTAAAATGTTTACTAAAATTCTTATTGCCAACCGTGGTGAAATCGCCTGTCGCGTAATTAAAACTGCTCGTAAAATGGGTATTTTAACCGTTGCCGTATATTCTGATGCTGATGCTGACTCGCTTCATGTCAACATGGCTGATGAAGCCATTTACCTTGGTCCATCGCCCTCTCGCGAAAGCTATTTATTATCAGAGAAAGTGATTGAAGCAGCAAAACGTACTGGCGCTCAAGCCATTCACCCTGGTTATGGTTTTCTCTCAGAAAATGCTGACTTTTGTCGTCGATGTAGCGATGAAAACATCGTTTTTATTGGTCCGCCCGTTGCGGCCATTGAAGCGATGGGGTCAAAGTCTGCCGCTAAAAACATTATGGAAAAAGCCAATGTTCCCTTAGTCCCTGGTTATCATGGTGATGATCAATCCGAAGCCATCATTAAAAAAGCGGCTGACGATATGGGCTATCCGGTATTGTTAAAAGCTACCGCCGGTGGTGGTGGTAAAGGCATGCGACAAGTGTGGAGCGAAGCTGAGTTTAGTGAAGGTTTTGCTGCAGCTAAACGTGAAGCAATGTCATCCTTTGGTGATGATAGAATGCTGGTTGAAAAGTATCTAACACAACCTCGCCATGTTGAAATTCAAGTGTTTTGTGATAATCATCAACATGCCGTTTACTTATTTGAACGTGATTGTTCAGTGCAACGCCGTCATCAAAAAGTTATTGAAGAAGCGCCAGCCTTTAAAATGAGTGAAAAGCTACGTAAAGCGATGGGCGAATCTGCGATAAAATCTGCCCAGGCTATTGGTTATCAAGGCGCAGGCACGGTAGAATTTTTACTGGATGTTGACGGTTCATTCTACTTTATGGAAATGAACACTCGCTTACAAGTAGAGCACCCGGTGACTGAAATGATCAGTGGCCAAGATCTAGTCGAATGGCAATTAAGAGTTGCTGCTGGTGAAGTTTTACCAAAAACACAAGAACAGTTAGTCATTAATGGCCACTCTTTTGAAGCGCGAATTTACGCTGAAGACCCAAATAATGATTTTTTACCCGCAACGGGCACGCTAGATTTTTTACAACCGCCAGCAGAAAGCGCACATGTTCGTGTTGATACCGGTGTTCGTCAAGGTGATGAGGTGAGTGTATTTTACGATCCTATGATAGCTAAGCTAATTGTCTGGGATGAAAATCGTGAAAAAGCACTGCAACGCTTAACAAAAGCCTTGTCGGAATATCGTATTAAAGGTGTTACCACCAATATTGATTTTCTTTATAACTTAGCGACATCAAAACCGTTTATTAATGAAGAAATAGATACCAGCTTTATCGAGAAATACGACAGTGAAATATTTCATGATAACAAACAAGCGTTAGCCGACGAATTACCGATGGCAGCTTTGTATTTAGTGCTTTCACTGGCTGAACAAGCGAAACAAAAAGCAGCAACGACCAAAGATCCTTTTTCTCCTTGGAATAATACCTCGGCGTGGCGCTCTAACGAAGCGCATAATCACCGAGTAGTTCTTGCTCATAATGATATTGAATATCCAGTGACTGTTGAACAGAAACGTCAAGGTAATCGTAGTTACTATTTAATTTCAGTTGCAGGACGAACAGTTGATTGCCAAGGTCGAATTGCCGGTGACACACTCCATGTCAGTATTGATGGCTATCGCAGTCAAGCCACTATCGCCCACAACATTGACAGTTCAGGTGATCAAATTAGCTTATATCGTCAAAATGGCGTTTTTAACTTTATTCATATTAAACCTGATTGTGGTGACAATAATGCTGATGATAATCATGGCGGCCTATTAGCACCGATGAACGGTACTATGGTCAGCGTGTTAGTCAAAGCCGGCGATAGTGTGACTAAGGACCAACCCTTAATGATCATGGAAGCGATGAAAATGGAGCACACCATTCGAGCGCCTGAAGACGGTACCATTGATACCTTATTCTACGCCGAAGGTGACATGGTTGATGGCGGCAGCGAATTACTTGCTTTTACGCCACAGGAGTCATAATGAGCTCCCTTGCTAATAATACCTTACCTAAAAAAGTAAAAATCGTTGAGGTTGGCCCGCGTGATGGCCTACAAAATGAAAAACAACAAATCAGTGCAGAAGATAAAATTGCCTTAATTAATCTGCTCAGTGATGCCGGAGTCACTTACATTGAGAGTGGCAGCTTTGTTTCTCCGAAATGGGTGCCTCAAATGGCAACATCGACTGATGTTTTCAATGGGATAGCACGTAAAAAAGGGGTCACTTACGCTGCCCTCACGCCAAATATGAAAGGTTTTGAAGCGGCTGTAGCGGTTAATGCCAGCGAAGTTGCCATTTTTGGCGCGGCCTCTGAAGCGTTTAGTCAAAAAAACATTAACTGTTCAATTGCTGAAAGCCTTGAGCGATTTGAACCAATAATGGCTGCAGCCAAAAAATTAAACATTCCGGTACGAGGCTATGTTTCTTGTGTTGTCGGTTGTCCTTACGAGGGTGAAGTATCACCAGAAAAAGTGGCTGAAGTGGCTGAAAAACTTTACCAAATGGGCTGTTATGAAATATCGCTTGGCGATACGGTTGGTGTGGGCACACCTGTTAATGTACAGAAGATGTTACAAGCGGTTAGTGCCCGTGTACCTAAGGCTAAACTAGCGGTTCATTTTCATGATACCTATGGTCAGGCGTTAACTAACATTTACACCGCTTTACAAAATGGTATTGCCGTTATTGATAGTGCCATTGCTGGATCGGGTGGTTGCCCTTATGCTAAGGGCGCTTCAGGTAATGTTGCCACTGAAGATGTGGTTTATTTACTCAATGGTTTAGGTATTAATAGCGGTATTAATTTAGATAAGTTAGTCCATGCCGGTTGGTTTATCAGTGATAAATTAGGTAAAACCCCGGCATCTAAAGTTTCTAATGCCTACCGTGCACAGTAATAAATATAATAATAAATGACGATGTATGATAAATACTCTATAGAAATAAATGTAATGAGGATTAAATAATGGCCGGATTTGACAAAGTAGTAGCAAGCTATGAAGAAGCGATGGCAGGACTTGAAGACGGCATGACCGTTATCTCGGGTGGCTTTGGTTTATGTGGTATCCCAGAAAATCTAATTAGTGAAATAAAGCGCAAAGGCACTAAAGCATTAACGATGGTTTCAAATAACTGTGGTGTCGATGATTTCGGTTTAGGTGTGTTACTGCAAGACCGTCAAATCAAAAAAATTGTTGCATCATATGTTGGTGAAAACGCTGAATTTGAACGTCAAATGATGAATGGTGAATTAGAAGTAGAACTCACACCACAAGGCACTTTAGCTGAAAAAATGCGAGCTGGTGGTGCTGGTATACCTGCTTTTTTTACGGCAACAGGTTATGGAACACCGGTAGCAGAAGGTAAAGAAGAGCGTGAAATAGACGGTAGAATGTATATCCTTGAGCCCGCAATTAAAGGCGACTTTGCCATTGTTAAAGCCTGGAAAGCCGACCGTTACGGTAATTTGGTTTTTAGAAAAACAGCACGTAACTTTAATCCTATGGCAGCAACGGCAGGCAAAATTACCGTCGTTGAAGTTGAAGAGATAGTTGAACCTGGCGAGCTAGACCCAGACCAAATCCATACACCAGGTATCTATGTTAATCGATTGATTTTAGGTACATTTGAAAAACGCATTGAACAACGAACTGTTCGTACTGCTCAGTCATAAATAATTCCGGAGACTAAACAATGGCTTTAACAAGAGAACAGCTAGCACAACGTGTAGCACAAGAATTACAAGACGGTTATTACGTTAACTTAGGTATAGGTATTCCAACGTTAGTTGCTAACTATATTCCTGCGGGAATAGAAGTGATGCTTCAATCTGAAAATGGTTTACTTGGCATGGGACAGTTTCCCACCGAAGACGAAATTGATGCAGATTTAATTAATGCCGGTAAACAAACGGTCACGATGGCAAAAGGTGCCTCTATCTTTGATAGTGCCGAGTCATTCGCAATGATACGTGGCGGACATGTCGACTTAACAGTACTAGGTGCCTTTGAGGTCGATGTAAACGGTAACATTGCTTCATATATGATTCCAGGCAAGCTGATTAAAGGTATGGGCGGTGCTATGGATTTAGTTGCGGGTGCTGACAATATTATTGTTACTATGACTCACGCTTCTAAACATGGTGTTTCAAAACTTTTATCTAACTGCACTTTACCGTTAACAGGTAAGGGTTGTATTAAAAGAGTACTCACTGATTTAGCCTTTATCGAAATTAAAGATGGCAAGTTTCATTTATTAGAGCGAGCACCAGGGGTCAGTATTGAGGAAATAATAAAACTCACTGAAGGTGAATTAATTGTTCCTGAGCATGTCCCTGAAATGAAATTTTAATAACCTAGCGGCATATTAATCATACGATTAAATAAAAAAAGAGCTTTAGCTCTTTTTTTTTACTCTATATTTTAACATTACATTAAAGTTCACTTAATGGTTTTGATAGTCACCATTCGATTAAGCACATGTTCTATTTGAAAAAAAATTGATAAAAGTGTTTTTTTTATTAAATTTCTTTACGCATGTCACTAGCGTATTACACATTTTTCTTGCATTTATTGGCTCAATTCGCAATACTAAAAGGGACAAAGAAAAGGCAAAACACGTGAAATCGTGTTACGCAAAACCACCGGTCTAAGGGATTTATGTTTTATATATAAATTCTATGACAGCGGAGTCACCTCGTTATACAAGGTACATCCCGTGGTTTTTTCCTTTACTAACTAAATTAATTACAAGGTTACTAAAATGAAAAAATTATTACTAGCTTCTACCATCACTATTTTAACATTAACGTCTGTTGTATCGGCGCCGAAAGCACAAGCTGCTGACATCGCTCAAAGCGTTTGCCAGTATGTAGCTGCAGACGACAAGAAACGCATGCGTTCGTTCTTAAAAACGAATAGATTAAAAATTCGCACTATCTTTCATGGTATTGAGTGTAATGGACAGAATCTGTTGGCGTTTGCATCGTCTAATGGTTCAGTTAAAACAGGTTCTTTGATGATTTCAAAGTTACCAAAGAAAGTTGTTTCTGAAAACTTAGCTATTTTGCAAACCGGATCGCAACCATTGATAGACGCAGCTAACGAACGCGTTAGCAGCTAAACTTATTTTTTAGTAGATGTTATTTGTTCAATCAAGTGTACTGTTTTACTAGATAATAATTCTATGTCATTTTAAAAAGCCTGCTTCTGCAGGCTTTTTTTTGCCTTAGTCATTTCAATCTATTTTTTGACTCGTTAAGCTAGCACCAGGTTAAAAAACTGATTACACTTAAGTTATACGAAGAAGACTGCGATATACATGTTGAATAAAAGAAGTTATAAAGACAGTAAGAATGCTTTAGTACTTACTGGTGGTGGCGCCCGAGCGGCTTATCAAGTAGGTGTGCTTTCTGCCATATCAAAATTTGTCCCTAGAAATCATGGCATCCCCTTTCCCATTATATGTGGCACCTCTGCTGGTGCTATAAATACCACAGCGCTAGCCTGTTATTCTTCATGCTTTCATTTGGGGGTAAAAAAATTAGAATGGGTTTGGAAGAATATTAATACCAGTCGAATATACCATAGTGATGGTATTCGGGTTTTCTCACATTTGGCGAAAGGTATGCTGGCAAGTTTCCAAGCAGATTATGCCAATAAAAGTGCGCGTAGTTTACTAAACAACGCGCCACTTCGTGACTTACTGAATATGGTGGTCGACTTTAAACGTATCGACACCAATATTTTACGTGGCTATTTATCTGCAGTTTCTATTACTGCATCAAGTTACAGTAATGGCGATTCAATTAGTTTTTATCAATCTGATGAGTCTATTTCTCCTTGGTTTCGCGCTAAACGTCGTGGTGAGCCTTGCCAAATTAATAGTGAGCACTTAATGGCTTCTGCCGCTATTCCCCTTGTGTTTCCTTCAATCAAAATTCGCCAAGAGCATTATGGTGATGGGTCTATACATCAACTTTCACCGTTAAGCCCTGCGATACACTTAGGTGGAGAAAATTTGTTTATTGTTGGTGTTGATCAACCTAAAGCACCACTTCATAGTAAAGTGAATAATCCTCATCCTCCGACAACCTCTACTGTTGCCGGTCATTTACTTGATACTATTTTCTCAGATACATTACACAGCGATATTGAACGTCTAGAACGAATTAATGAAACAATAAAACTTATACCACCAGAACTTAGAAAAGAAAAAGATGGTTTAAAACCGATATCATCATTTCTCCTTAATCCCAGTCATGACTTTAATGCCATGGCCGTAGAGTATTTTTCAGACCTACCACTATCGATACGTTTATTATTACGCAGCGTAGGTATCTCTAATGACTCTGAATCAAGTATTGTTAGTTATTTATTATTTGAAAAAAATTATTGTCGGCAGTTAATTAAACTGGGATTTGAAGATGCTATGGAGCAAGAGACTGCGATTAGAAAATTTTTATCTCTTGAATAACGATCCATTGCTAAAGTAATAAAGTAAACGCCTTGTTGAACAAAGCGTTTATTGGCTTAGTACACTGCGGACAACCAAGAAAAAATTCCCCCTCTCTTGGATGAAATGTCCTGCTCGTTATACTCATCTAGACCTAACAACACTGCGGACATCCAAGAAAAAGTTACCCTCTCTTGGATGAAATGTCCTGCTCGTTATACTCATCTAGAGCTAACAACACTGCGGCAATCAAGAAAAAAATTCCCCCTCTCTTGGATGAAATGTCCTGCTCGTTATACTCATCTAGACCTAACAACACTGCGGACAGTCAAAGGAAAAGCTAAACTCCCTTTTGAACAAAGCGCTCTGCTCGTTCTACTCGTCGAGGCTTTCCGCGTACAATCAGGGTATCCTGAGCTTGAAGAATAGTGGCTTCATCGGGTTGCTCTGATTCAATATTGTTACGGCGAAGCGCAACCACCGTGACCCGTTTTGCCGATAAATTCAGTGACGCTATAGAATGCCCATTAGCATAAGAGTTTTCCGTTAATATAATCCCATTAGCGAATTCAATGCGATCCATAGCTTCAGGACTCATGTCAGTATGCTCACCCTGAAAAAACCCATGCAAATGGCTGTAGTGGTCTTTACGTTCTTTTTGTACACGGCGAATAATACGAGAGAAAGGCACTCCGGTTAAAGATAACACTTGAGAGACCAGCATTAAGCTGCCCTCTAAACTCTCTGGTACCACTTGATTAGCACCCGCTTCTTGCAATGCTTGTAGTTGATCGTCATTTCGAGTGCGCACAAGGATAGGAACATCGGGTGATAATGATCTAACTTTTTGAATAACCTCAAGTGATTGTTTGTCCTCACCAAAAGCAATAACAACAAGCTTAGCTTTCGACAAGTGAGCTGCTTGTAATAATTCAGTTTGTCTTGATGAGCCAAAAAGCACATTTTCTCCTGCTTCACGCGCTTTTGTTGCCCTAAGTGGGTCAATATCGATAGCAACAAACTTAATCGACTCTTGCTTTAAAAAGCGACTCACCGTTTGGCCAATTCGACCAAAACCACAAATAATGACATGGTCACTTAACTCTGTTTGCTCGGGAAGTTCAGCTAAATGATCGGTATCTATGGGCTTTTCGTTACTCAACATCAACGACCAACGACGAGCATTGTTAATCATATAAGGTGTTATCGCCATACTCAATACACCTGCGCCTAACAAGATAGAAGCAGTTTCAACCGGTAACAATTTAACCTGATTGGCTAAAGCGATAAGCACAAAACCAAATTCACCCATCTGTGCCAACATAATACCTGCAGCCCAAGCATCTTTAGCCGCTTCTCCTGCGCGTTTTGCTAAGAAGGCTATAATCAGTATCTTAACCACCATAAAGCTGACCATAACGCCGATAATAACCAATGGTGAGGAATAAACGATGCCGATGTCGAGTTTCATACCGACCGTTACAAAAAATAAACCTAGCAAGATATCACGATAAGGCCGAATATCGGCTTCAAGCTGATACTTGTACTGGCTTTCACCTAACATCATACCTGCGAGAAAAGCCCCTAAAGCCATAGATAAGCCAAACCATTGCGTCAATGATGATGCGACTAAGGTAACTAATAAGGTTGTTAAAACAAATAATTCATCGGTTCTAACTTGCGCCACTAAATTAAATAAACGTGGTAGCAACCATTTTCCGGCAAACATTAACAAGGTAACGACAAAGACGCCTTTAACTAGAGCAATCAGTAGCTCAACAACCATTGAACTATCAGACTCTTGGGCAAACATCGGGATGATAATTAATAAGGGAACAACGGCTACATCCTGAAAAAGTAAGATAGCAACAGAGAGCTGCCCAGACTTTCTTTTCATTGCGCCCGTTTCACTCAATTGCCGAATAACGATGGCTGTTGAAGAAAGCGCTATAATACCACCAATAATCAAAGCACTAGCAAATGTCTGACCAAACAACAAAGCAATGCCCATAAAAAAAGCTAGCGAAATACCTACTTGAAGACTACCAACCGCTAAGACCAGATGGCGCATGGCGATTAATTTAGGTAATGAAAATTCTAAGCCTAGGGTAAAAAGTAAAAAGACGATACCTAACTCAGCAAAGTGATCGTAATCCACTTGGTCTTGAACCAAAGATAAACCATGATCACCAACCAGCATACCTGCCACTAAGTAGGCTAAAATTGCCGGTAAGTGTAAACGGCGAAATAACCAAACAATAAGTACAGCACTTGATAGAATAGCTAAGAGTTCAAAATGACCTGTCACAAAAAATCCTTATTTTATCATTCGCATCGGTATTAAATTTATAAAAATAGAGTGAGCACTACTGAGTCTAAAGCAATTATCGGTAGTTTGACAGCGGCAACTCCTTGCCATTAATGAATTGTCAAAAATTCGTCAAAGATTTTATTAATATAAACTCATTTAATATCAATACTATAAAAATAACCACTTTAAAATAAATTTAGGTATAAAAATTGCTTAATCATATCTGATAAAATAATCAGGTGATGATATGCAGACATTAAATTTAGTAGATAATCAGGCTTTTCAATATAACGCTTTTAAAGTGTTTGATAGTCCTGACCATGAAAAATCTAATAGAAAATTAGCGTTAATGGAACAACTCCAAACATCGCTAGAGCTTGATCGTTTACTCAATATTTTTGCAATGGAAGCAGCTAAGTATGTCGATTTTTCAGGTCTATATTTCAAGAAAGGTGATATGACCGCTTCGATTAGAGGGAGTAGACAAGGTAAAAATGAACGTAGTTTTGAATTAAAACTAAACCAAAAGTTTGTTGGTATTTTGACCTACGCCATTAATTCACCAATAAGCATTACTAATTATAAGATACTTAACGAGTTACACCAGTATTTAATTCACCCATTAAATAATGCTTTACAGTATCAGGAAGCTTTGCTGTTAGCGATGCAAGATGGATTAACCTCTTTAAATAACCGTCGATGTTTTGATGAGCAGTTAAAGCGTGCTATGCACCATGCAAACCGCCAAAATAGTAAAGTCGGTTTAATCGTCTGCGACCTCGATAAGTTTAAATTAATTAACGACAGTCATGGCCACAATTTAGGTGATGATGTCTTGATTCAGTTTTCTTTGGCGCTTAAAGAAAGTGTCCGAGATTCTGATAGTTTATTTCGATTTGGTGGTGATGAGTTTTCAATCATTGTTGAAAATGCCACGCTAGATTCTCTACTCGTTATTGAACAGCGGATATACAGCGCAATGACTCGTGATCCTTTATTATCAAAACATCAAGTCAGTTGTAGTTTAGGGCATACTTTTATGGACAGGATGGATACGCAAGCAAGTTTTTTTAAACGCGCCGACAAAGCGCTATATCAAAGAAAAATATTTAAAGACCGTAAGCTAAGTTTAGTCTAGTGAGATTAACTTAGCTTAATTTTTCGTCTTCTGCAAAATAGCGAAGCGCTAATTTTTGTTGCTCTGGCGTTCTGCCAATAAGCAGGCGGCAAAACCTTACCGCTTTGCCAAATTTGTCAATGCCGACAATTGATAGTGCTTTTTTAAAGTTTTCAGCCGACAAGTCATAGGTTTCAATAAAGTGCTCAATAGCAAGATCAACACTTGGATAAGTTACCCCATCAAAAGTAAACTCGGTGCCAATATAATCAACATCGAGTTCGACGCCCTCAAGCGACAATAACCAACCTTGATAATTTAAGCGTTGTTTGGCTATTTCATACATCATCCAAGCACTTTTTTGAAAGCCAATAAAATTTCCGCTTTCAAACTCACTATCAGCAAGCTCTTCTTTCGTCCAATTGATACCTATCGCTAAATCTTTTTGATAGGTTTGTGCTAAAAAGTGCTTAACATTATTGGCAACAGCCCAAATAGAATGCTGCTTTGCCTTTCTCGCTAAAGAAGTACATTCACGACAACTAGGTACAGATAATGGTGGATGTGAGCAATCAAAAACTAGAAAATATTGATGCGGAAAGCCAAATGTTAATTCAGATGGCTCGCCACAAAACCAGCACTGATGGCGTTGTTCAAAGGGTATATCAACTAAGGTGTGTGCCATAAGTACTGTTCAACAATAAATTATCTACGTTTGCCGGTAGGCGCTGGTTTGGCTTTTTTGGCCACTTTTGCACGTCGTTTAGCCGCAGGCGTACTATCTGCCTTTTTACGGGCTATTAATTGGTTTTTCTCTTGTGTCGCTTTGTAGCGGCTTTTCTTTAGAGGTTTATCTTCTTTTTCAGCATATTGTGCTGGTAAAGCACGTTCTAGTTCATATCCAGGGACAATTGTTCGTTCAAAAGTTCGACCAATTAATGCTTCGATATTTTCTAAAAACTGTTCATCTTTAGGGCTAACTAGTGAAATTGCCGTACCAGACTTTCCTGCTCGGCCTGTACGGCCAATACGGTGCACATAATCTTCAGCAAGATAAGGCAAGTGAAAGTTAACAACGTAAGGTAAATCAGGAATATCTAATCCTCGAGCTGCAACATCGGTAGCAACAAGCACGCGAACTTTTCCTTCCGTAAATTGTTCAAGGGCTTTGTTTCTTGCGCCTTGTGTTTTATCACCATGACACAACGCCGACTTAATTCCGTCAAGCTTAAGTTCTTTAGCGAGTATATTTGCACTTTCTTTGGTACCTGCAAAAACAAGTACTTGCTGCCAATTATTAATACCAATCAATTCTGATAATAATTCACATTTACGTGTTTCTGATACCCAATAAACTGATTGTTTAACCTTGCCTGATGTTGAATTTTGGCGTGAAACTTCTAAGGTTTTTGGCGTATGCAAGACTTGTTTAGCTAACGTTTTCACTTTATTTGAAAATGTTGCTGAAAACATCAATGTTTGATGTTTTTGCTTAATAACACTGATTAATTGCTGAATGTCATTTAAAAAACCCATATCTAGCATACGGTCAGCTTCATCTAAAACAAGAAATTTAACTTGTGATAAATCTACATTTCTCGCCACTACATGCTCAAGTAGACGCCCAGGTGTAGCAACAAGTACATCAACACCTTGCTTTAACATTCTAGTTTGTGGTGGCATATTTACACCACCATAAACAGCACCGCAGCTTAATGGTAAAAATTCACTATAGCTTTCGATATTACGGGCAACTTGTTGAGTAAGCTCACGCGTTGGCGTTAAAATAAGTGCGCGAATAGTTTTTGATGAATTATTATCACTTGGAATTTTAGCTAAAGCCTCTAGTATAGGTAAACTAAAAGCGGCTGTTTTACCGGTACCTGTTTGCGCACTTGCCAGTAGATCAACCCCAGACCGAATAAGCGGTATAGCTTGCTGCTGAACAGGCGTCAACGTTTTATAACCACAGGCTTTAACTGCCTTTAATAGTTCAGCCGACAACCCTATTGCATCAACACTCATATATCACCACTTATCAAAAAAAAACGAAACCCAAAATTAAGGCGCGCATTCTAGCATAGTTTAAACATTATTCATCAGACTATTTTTGCCAGATCCCTTTCGTCAAATTAAAACGATTATGCTCGCTTTCACTTGGCTTATAGCTCGGCAATTTTCCTTGGTTATGTTGCTGATGATAGTCTTGAGTAATACTCACCACAACTTTAGACAAGAGTAATAAAGCCGTGACATTAACTACCGTCATAAGCCCTGTAGATAAATCAGCTAAAGCAATAACTTGAGGTAAACTCGCTACTGAACCAAAAATCAACATCGCCAAAAATCCACAACGTAAAAACCAATGTCCAAGTGGATTATCCATATTTAAATACTTCAAATTATTTTCAGCATAAGCAAAGTTGGCAACAATTGAGGTGAAACCAAACAGTAATATAGCGATAGTAATAAAATCGCTACCCCATGCGCCCACTTGATAAGCTAACGCTTGCTGAGTTAATTGTATCCCTTGTGCATCGCTACCTGTTTCTTTGAATAATAAAATAAGAAAAGCGGTACAAGAACAAATAACAATAGTGTCAAAAAACACAGCAAGCATTTGTATATAACCTTGTGAAACAGGATGAGGAGGATAAGGTACTGCGGCGGCAGCGGCATTGGGTGAGCTCCCCATCCCCGCTTCATTAGAATAGAGTCCACGTTTTATGCCTTGGACTATTGCCGCACCAACTAAGCCGCTGCCCGCTTCTTTTAAACCAAAAGCAGAAGCAAATATATCGCTAATAATGGCAGGGATTTTTTCAATATTTAAAAAGATGACCGCTAGACAGACTAATAAATAAGCAAGCCCCATAAAAGGTACCGTTATTTCTGCAAAACGAGCGATGTTTTTCAAACCACCAAAAACAATAAAGGCCGTTGCTATAGTAATGACAATGCCGGTAAATAACGGGTTAATACCAAAAGAGCCGTCAAAAGCACTGGTAATTGAATGGGCTTGCACTGAGCTAAAAACAAAACCATATCCGAAAAATAAACACAGCGAAAAAGTCACCGCAAGTTTTCTACTTTTTAAGCCTTTGCTCATGTAATAAGCAGGACCACCACGAAAGTTTCCGTTGGCATCTTTTTCTTTATAGAGTTGGCCTAATGCACTTTCAGCAAAGGCAGTTGCCATACCAACAAGAGCAATAAGCCACATCCAAAAAACAGCACCAGCGCCACCTAAGGTAATAGCGACAGCTACCCCCATTAAATTTCCGGTGCCGACACGGGCGGCAAGCGAAGTACATAATGCTTGAAAAGAAGAGATGCCTTGGCTGTCTGTTTTACGACTTAATTTAAGTAACGTAAACATGTGAGTAAAGTGAGTTATTTGCAGGCACTTTAATCGCCAAGTAAACCAAATACCACAACCGGTCAGTAAATAGATAAGCACACTGCCCCATAAATAACCATTGATCGTACCTATCCATTGTTCTATCAAAATATCTTTCTCACCTTTTTAGATTATTACTAATTATCATAACAAACAAAGTACTACCAGCGTTAGACCCTATTAGTGTTAAGAAAACAAATAGTGCTAAGCAAAAAAAACCAGTGAACGATCACTGGTTTTTATTACTCAATGTAAAGTTAATTACAGTGCTTTAAATATTTTTTCAACAGAGTCTTTAGCATCACCAAATAACATCTGAGTATTTTCTTTAAAGAATAATGGGTTTTGAACCCCAGCATAACCGGTACTCATTGAACGTTTAAAGACAATGACTTGTTTAGCATTCCATACTTCTAGCACTGGCATACCGGCAATAGGGCTGGTTGGATCTTCTGCAGCTGCAGGATTTACCGTGTCATTTGCCCCAATCACCAAAACAACATCGGTTGTAGGGAAGTCATCATTAATTTCATCCATACTAAAAACAATATCATATGGAACTTTTGCTTCCGCTAATAAAACATTCATATGTCCAGGCAAGCGCCCTGCAACCGGATGAATAGCAAAACGCACATCGATCCCTTTCGCTTTTAACGCTTGAGTCATTTCATAAACAGGATATTGAGCTTGCGCTACAGCCATACCATAACCTGGCGTAATAATAACGGATTTAGCTCCGCGCAACAGATCAGCAACAGCCTCGGCATTTATTTCAATGTGATCGCCATAATCAGTATCGTTATCAATAACAACATCGGTACCAAAACCTCCAGCAATAACACTAATAAAAGAACGATTCATCGCCTTACACATAATGTATGACAGTATTGCCCCTGATGACCCCACCAAAGCGCCGGTTACAATTAACAAATCGTTGTTAAGCATAAAACCTGCGGCTGCGGCTGCCCATCCAGAATATGAATTGAGCATAGAGACAACAACAGGCATATCAGCACCGCCAATTGAAGCGACTAAATGCCAACCAAAGACAAGTGCAATAAAGGTCATCATGTATAGTGGATTAATAGCGCCATCACTTTGAACAAAGCTAATAAGTAAAACTAAAGTAACAATACCTGCTACTAAATTTAACTTATGGCGATGTGGCAACATCAATGCTGAAGAGCTAATAACACCGCGTAATTTAGCAAAAGCGACAATTGAACCGGTAAAGGTTACCGCGCCAATAAAAACACCTAAGAATACTTCAACTAAATGAATGTTGGTCTCCATTTGTTGGGTGTCGGTTAGGTTAAACGCTAAAGAGTGGTCCATTTCAAAATAACTGTTAAAGCCAACAAGTACCGCCGCTAGGCCAACAAAACTATGTAAAATAGCGACCAACTCTGGCATCTGCGTCATTTCAACTTTTTTGGCTAAATGTAAACCAATAAAAGCGCCAACTGACATGGTAATAAATATCACTAAAACATTATCGACACGTGGGTCGGCAATGGTTGCGATTAAAGCAACGGCCATACCCGTGATGCCATACCAATTACCTGTTTCAGCCGTTTCTTGCTTACTTAACCCTGAAAGACTAAAAATAAATAATAATGCAGCAACAATATAAGCTGCGCTAATTAACCCTTGAGAAAATTCCATCAATGCGCCCCTTATCTTCTAAACATTTTTAACATACGTTTGGTCACTACAAAGCCACCAACAATATTTATTGTGGCAATGAGCACCGCAATCCCCGCAAGTATTTGTATCAATATATTGTCTTGCCCTATTTGTAACAAAGCGCCAACAATAATAATGCCCGAAATGGCATTAGTAACACTCATTAAAGGCGTATGCAGCGAATGACTGACATTCCACACCACGTTGTAACCAATAACACAAGAAAGCACAAAAACAGTGAAATGAGAGAGAAAATCCGCGGGAGCAACACTGGCCACCCAAGCAAACAATAACGCGCCTATTGCCATAAACAGATGCTTTTTAGTTTGTGATGCGGGTTCTTCTTTCACATCGACTGCTTTAATTTTTACTGGAGCAGGTTTAGTGGGTGCCGCACTGACTTGAATTGGTGGTGGCGGAAAGGTAATTTCATCATGATTAACGACGGTCATATTTCGAACCACTTGATCTTCAAAATCAACCGTAATGGTACCGTCTTTATTTGGACACACTAATTTAGTTAAATTAACCAAATTATTTGAATAGAGCTGTGATGCTTGATTGGGTAAACGAGAAACTAAATCTGTGTAACCAATAATTTTAACACCACCAACATTAGCAACTTTACCCGGAACGGTTAAGGCACAATTACCACCACCCGCGGCCGCTAAATCAACAATAATTGAACCGGGTTTCATTGAATGAACCATGGCTTCTGTAATTAACTTAGGCGCTGGTTTGCCCGGGATCATCGCTGTGGTAATAATAATATCAACATCTTTGGCTTGTTCTGCAAAGAGTGCCATTTCAGCATCAATGAATGCTTTACTCATTTCTTTTGCATAACCATCGCCTGATCCCGTATCTTCGGGTTCTTCGTAGTCAAGCTCAAGAAACTCTGCGCCCATACTTTCAATTTGTTCCTTTACTTCGGGGCGCGTATCAAAAGCGCGAACCACAGCGCCTAAACTTCCAGCGGTACCAATAGCAGCAAGACCTGCAACCCCCGCACCAATGATCATTACTTTTGCAGGAGGCATTTTACCCGCAGCTGTAATTTGTCCTGTTAAGAAGCGTCCAAAAAGATGGGTTGCTTCAATAACAGCGCGATAGCCGGCAATATTTGCCATTGAACTTAGTGCATCCATTGACTGAGAGCGAGTCATACGTGGCACCATTTCCATGGCAAAGGTCGTAATTGATTTTTCGCGTAAGGCTTCGAGTAACTCTGGACTTTGCGCTGGTGCAATAAAACTGACTAAATGTGCGCCATCTTTCATTTGTGCAACTTCATCAAGTGAAGGTGCATTTACTTTAAAAATAATATCTGACTGCCAGCATATTTTTTTAGTGACTAATGAAGCTTCTGCGTCGGCAAACTCTTCATCAGTAAAACTGGCTTTTGTGCCAGCTCCTTTTTGTACTTGGACACTAAAGCCAAGCTTAAGTAGAGCAACTACCGAGCTTGGCGATGCTGCTACTCGGTTTTCCCCTGTTAGTGTTTCTTTAGGTATTCCAATATTCATAAGCCACCTTTTTTAAAAGGTCGCAACTTCAACGTAAATTAAGATAAAGCTGCAACATATTACTTTTCTTATGGGTTTTATAATTAATGTTTTACCATCAATTGAATGAATTTCATACACCTAAAAATAATAACGGCTATTTTCATAATAAATATAGCCAGCTCCCCCTGAACTAACTTTTTATCCGTCAAGGGGATGTTCGAAGAGGAGAATAAGGTAAAACTACGGAATAATTAATTTAACATCGCCAAATTTTGCTTAGTAACTTGCTCTTTTTTAACATACTGAAACCATTGTTTAGCTGTTTTAGCCGAACTTTTAATTTTTTTAGCTTGTTCAAAGGCAGATAAAGATTCGCCAAATTTTTGCAGATTAAATTCCGCCATACCTTTGGCTAAATACATATTACCTAGACTAACTTCTGAAGCTAAGTCACCACGACTTAGTGCTTCATTAGCTGAATTAATAGCAAGTTGCCATTTTTCTAAGTTTAAATAAGCTTGTGCTAAAGCAGCATCAAACTTACCTGTTTCAGAAATTTCTGCTGCTTTAATTAATACCGGAATTGATTTTTCATCATCTTTTGCCGCTATGTATGCATTAGCCAGCATCTCTAAATATTTTTCTTGGGCGATAACTTGACCACTGTCTATTGCTTCAGCGAGTAGGTTTGCCGCTTTAATTGGCACGTTATGAAAGCGATACAGCTGCACTAAGGTGATAATGTCAGTTGACTGAGTCACATAGCCCGCTTGCCAAGCGCTTTCCATCACCGCAAGCTGCTTATCTTCTTGGCCAATTTCACCATACATTGCTGAAAGCTGTAACCAATATTTAGGTTTATTGTAATAACGAACCAGATTTTCTATCACAGCGGTTACTTCAATTGGCTGCTTTAATTCAAAGTAATTTGCACGTTGTAAAATCAACCAATTTTCTTTAGGATTTTCATTGGCTGCGATACTTTGTTCAATAGCCTGTGAAACATAGTGCAGAGACTGCTGATATTGTTTATTTTGATAATGAACTTGGGCAAATAAGACTTGTTGAGTATCGGTAATGGCTTTGTCGTTAGTTGCTTGCCACAAAACTAAAAACTTTAAAGATTGTGGAAAGTTTTGCATTTGCATTGATAATTGCGCTAAAGAGTAAAGTGTCGACAGCCTTAATGTTTCAGGGATCGCCTTTTCATCGATAACTTTTTCAAAGCTATCAATGGCTGAAGCGACATCGTCATTACCGTAATACATAAAGCCATAAAAATTCCATAACATCGCACGTTCGTAACTGTTTAAACTATCAATGCGGTCTTGCACTTCATCAAGTACATCAAAGCCCTCTAAACCGTTACCCTCATCAGCAAGTTTTTGTGCTCTTGCCAATTGCGTATAAACACGGTTACGCATCGCGGGTACTTTCACTGAGGTTGTTTCTTTACCCAACTGTGCTGATGATTGCGCATTTGCAATACTGCCACCCATATTTTGGTTAAGTATTACCGGAGCGCTAAAGAGAAGCGCGATTGAAAGGCAAGATAGCGCTTTTCTTTTTAATGTTGTCATTTTAGTCATCCCCGACTCCTTAACCTTCTATTTGGAAAGAAATTTTATTCTGCACGCCAGCAACTTCCATAGCGACACCATCAACTACCCGTGGTTTGTACTTAAATTTTAATGCTGCCGCCATTGCCGCTTGATCAAAAATACCTTCAGGTTTAGCTTCAACAACTATAGCGTCCCGTACTGAACCATTTTTAGTGACAATAAATTCAACAATAACATACCCTTCAATGCCACGAGATTGAGCACGACGTGGGTAAATAGGTGAGACTTTCACTATGGGCAAATAGTCGCCATCACCGCCACTTAAACTTAATCCCCCAGCTAAACTTAAATCGGTTTGAATATCAGCACCAAACCCGCTAGCAGTGCTTAATGCATTGGGATTAGCTTGCTGCATTTGTGGTTGCTGCATTTGCGGTGGAGGTGCTTTAGGTGCTGGTGGTTTTTGCGGTTTACGTTCTTTTTTTGTAAGTTGCTGCTCTTTTTTCAATCTAATAAAATCGAGTACATTACCGCGAGGCGCTTCAGTTAAGGCATTATTACCACCAGAAATAAGCGCTTGCATCCCCCATAAAAGAAAGAAAGTCATCACCACAGCAAGTAATAAACCTATGCTGTAACGGGCAGGAGTGTTCATCACTGTTGCCATGACTTAGCCCTCTTGAGCAGCAATTGAAACATCAAAAACACCCGCTGAACGAGCAGCATCCATCACTTTAATTAACGTATCAGTTGTCGATGCTTTATCGGCTTGAATAACAACAGTACCCTGTGGGTTTTCTGCCTTTAAGCGCTCAATATTGGCTTGTACGGCTCGAATATCAATACGACGCTTATTGATCCAAATATCGCCTTTATCACTAATTGCAACTAAGATATTGGCTCGTTCCTTTTTAACGGCAGTAGCCGCTTCTGGTCGATTCACTTCAATACCCGCTTCTTTAACAAACGAGGCGGTAACAATAAAAAATATCAATAAAATGAAGACCACGTCTAACATAGGCGTCATGTTAATTTCTTCGGCTTCTTCTTGTTCTTGTAAAATATTTGATAGTTGAGAACGCATAGCGTTACTCCTTAATTAAACTGCTAATTATTGGTGAGCCATCGGAAGACTGTCTTCCATTTGCTCAGTTCTACGTTTCGTTTTACGCTGTAACCATGTCACCATAAATACACCAGACAAAGAGCCGACCATGCCAGCCATTGTTGGAATAGTCGCGCGCGAAACGCCTGAAGCCATTGACCGTGCATTACCACTGCCCGAAATTGCCATAACGTCAAACACTTCAATCATACCGGTTACCGTGCCCATCAAACCAAGCAGTGGACACAAGACAACTAAACATTGAATTAAGGTAACGTTAGTTTTAAGCATTTCAGTGGCTCTTGATATATGAGCAATTCTTATATGCTGGGCATTCCACGAATGTCGTTCTGGGCGTTTAAACCAACTTTTAATGATGTTTTCTTTCACCGTTTTATAACTGTGCAAGTAAAAAAATAATCGTTCAAAAATAAGTAACCACATTAAACAAATAACCGCGGCGATAACGCTTAACACTAGCCCCCCCGTATCCAAAAATTCTTGGATACGATTCATCATTTCGATGAAGAGGATCATGGTTTATGCTCCTTGCTTTGATGTCAGCGGTTTTTCAGAGCTTTCTGAGCGTTCAGCTAAAATCCCTGCACTTTGTTGTTGTAAAATATTAATAATACCGCGACTTCGGGTGTTGAGCAGTGTAGAAATAAAGACCATGGGAATAGCAACAACTAAGCCCAGTACCGTTGTTACTAACGCTTGAGAAATACCACCTGCCATTAGTTTAGGGTCACCTGTGCCAAATAAGGTAATCGCTTGAAAGGTATTGATCATCCCTGTAACTGTGCCTAACAAACCAATTAAAGGCGCAACTACTGAAATGATTTTGATGAAAGTGAGCCTAGTTGTTAATACAGGGACTTCTTTTAAAATACTTTCAGAGAGCTTTAACTCTAAGGTTTCAACGTTATCAAGGGGATTTTTATCTTGGACTAACATAACCCGACCCAGTGGATTGTCATTTGATGCTTGATCGCTCTTTAATTGACGATTGACTTTACTGCCAATGAAAAAGAGTGTGATAAAACGTTCAATCGCAATCAGTAAACCAATGAGACCAATCGCTAAAATAACATAACCAACCGCACCACCTTGTTCAACGCGTTCTTGTAAGTCAGGTGCTTGTACTAATAATCCTAGGATTGAACCACCTGTTGGGTCTAAAGCAAAAGGAACGACTTGATTAGTGCTTGAAGTGAGTGCATTAGCACTTGATAAATAACGACTCGATGGTTGTCTCATTAATTGTGCAACAGAAGCTGTTTCATCAATATATTCAAGATACTTTCCTTGTGAAACTAGATTAAAACCACCAACACGCACCACATCTGCTTGGCTTTTCTCACCGTTTGCTAACACAATTTCTCGGCTAAATTTATGTACTTTTCCACTTTGTGTCATTTCACGTTGTAATTCAAACCACAAACGTTCAATTTCTTCAATCGAGGCTAATTTTGATGAGGAGCCCATACTTTGCGCAAACTCATCAAGAAACTGACCTCGACCAGGAATTTGTGCCGAAATAACAGAAGTTTGAAATTTACTGCGCGTATCACCAGCGACTTGTTGTAATACACCAAACAATTCTTTTAATTCACCCATACGCTTATTGAGCGCATCGGTATTATTACCTAAGGTTACATCGTTATCTTGAAAGTTTTTTTCAAGTTGTGTACTTAAGTTAATCGCTTGATCTCGCTGCTGTCTTGCTTGGTTTAATAATTGGGTTTGTTGGCTTTTTTTCGCATTGAACTCTGCTTCTCTATCTTGATTTTGCTTACTTTGTGCAATTTTTCCTTGCGCTAATTGTGACAGTAAGTCATCTAAACTCGTTGCTTGTTGCGCGATGGCATTGCCACTGAATACTGAAACAGCTGACAAAGTTATTGCCGATATTAATAGAAGTAATTTTTTCATGGGTTATTCCTTATTCGGCCGAGTTTTGCGTTACGGGGACAATAATTAAATCGGGGGCAAGTTGTTTACGAGCAATGCGTAAACCTTTATTAATATCTAAACGATATTGCGCTGAAAGAGGCTGCCATGATTTAGAAGCGTTATCCCACAAACCTAACTTTTGACCATCACGTGTTTGATACACTAGACTTACGCGGCCAATTCTGAGGAAATCAACATTTTGCTCACTACCGTCAATATCAATTAAGCCAGAATACGCCTCTATTGTTCGACCATAATCAACTTCAATTTGATAAGCGGCGAGTACTCGGCGAAACTTTTCAGAAATAGCAACATCAGCGCGTTCCATCATACTGTGTAAATCAGCAATACGTTTATTACGCTCGGTTGTTAAAAATTGCACATCCAAGGTAATAAAGTTTGCTAAGGTTTCAATCATACGCGCCATTAACGGTGAAACTTGTCGTTCTATAATACTCACTTGTTCCATTGACACGGCTATTTGGTCAAGCTCTTTCAATTGGTTCGCCACTTGGGTTTTCATTTGCTGGTTATAAACAGTTAAGCCATCAATTTCCTTGTTAATGGTTTTAAAATGTTGTGACTTCGTTTGTATTTGCTCGTTAATAGCATTAACGCGCTGTTGAGACTGACTGGCCGATTGGTTGATTTCTTTACCAGCATCAACGACTTGGCTGAGCTGTTTATCATTATCCGCTAGTGTGGGTGTTGCATCGCTAATTAAGCTAGTTGTGCTTAAGCTCAGTAATAAACAAGCTTGTGCAATTTTCGAAAGAGTCATAAAAACCTTTTGCCTTTGTTTGAGCTAATCAGATCTTATTTGATTACCCCTAAAATTAATGTCGATAATATTAATGGCTAAATATGACAATTAAGTTTCAGGAATATTGCCGATTTATTAAATGACAAGGTTGTGACATTTTTCTTACTGTGGAAATTCAGATTGATATTAATAATTTATCTTGAGGGAATGCGGAGGAGTCATTAAAATTAAAATCGTGTCAATAAATCAGAATTTTATCATTGCACACGATGCTTGAGTTAATGACTGCTTCAAGATAATAGCTGGCGTTGGTACTTGTCATTTAAACGACAACCTTGCGCGAGCAGCGGACGATTAAGCAGGCAAGCGTACGGTTATTATTACCTCAACTGGGGTCATTAACTCTTGTTGGTTAAAGTTGATTCGATTCAGGTTTTGCATCGCTATTTTGTCGCACTTCAACCTTGATACTAAGTAATTGTTACTTTAAAAATTACTCTACATTATCTTTAGCATCGACAATAGCTTGAATAAGATAGTTTGGCTGATTCGTTCCTAACCTAATAAATGAACCTCCCTTTAGTTCAATTTCTATACCTAAAAGCCCCGAAACATTATAAATCCAACCAGTTCCAAATGAGTGTATACCGAATCCCATCCATATTGGATTTTTCACATTATTGCAGTTCGCAATCTCTTCCAGTGCTATTTGTTTTTTAAATACTCCCGGACCAAAATACCAACTGACTTCACTTTCATTAACTTCAATTGTCATAGAGCTAAATATAATAGCAACTATAGTTAGCACACCGAAAATAATCCCTAGAGCTTCCGATGGTAAAAATTTATACCCATCATTTATTCCTAGTATTGCAGCCGCTAAAATAAATATAGCGGTGAATGTAACAATTCCCCATTGCTTGTGCTTATATGCTTGGTAACACCCATCACGCCAGACAAGAGTAGCGGCATCTACTTCAAAAACAGATGCTAGTGACATGATTGTTTCGGATGAACAACTTCCGCGAGACTCCAACCTTTGAATAGTCCTTAAGCCAAGCCCACTTACTTTTGATAAATGCTCTTGCGACCAGAGTCTTTCCGTTCTGTATTTTCTAATAAGTGATGATTTTACTTTCATATCCATAATTCATAACCTCAGTTAAATAGAGGAATGAAACTACCCTAATATTATCAATTTCTGTTACGCCACTTCACCGTCAATACCCCGCCTACTTCACTATCTAACTGATAATTAGTAATAATCGAATATTGAGTGGTGTATCTGACATAACGCTCCATTAAGCCGGTAAAAAGGGTTGGCTATAATCGCGAAGCGATAGCCAACTGTTATTATCCGTTTAAGCAACTTGTTATTTGCAGCCATATCCGTATTAAACACCATAGAGCAAAGCTCGTTATTTAATTTTATAAAGTCTAAACCTTTCAGCTACCAATAAACCACTGACATTATCAGCTTGATCCCGATGGAATACAAACGGGTTCATTTCAGATTAAACATTAATAAATGTCACCTTATTGGAAGGTATTAGTCGTGAAAACAGCGCTTCATGTTTTTCTTTAACTTTAGGCAGCCCATCAATAATTTTGACCTCCACAATGAAGCCACCAGTTATCAGTTTCTACTCTCCTATAAAGCCCTTGAGATTGTTCATAAATAAAGTTAACGGTTCTATGCTCTTTCGTGAGTGAAAGCCCATTTTATAATATTTGGAGATAGCGATCATAATTTTTTGATTAATTTGCCGCGCATTATCACCATTACTCATTACTACCATCCCTTCGCCTCTATTCACGAAGGCTTTAAATTCATTAGTAAAACCAAGGTTTTTTCCAGAATGAGAAAAAACAAGTTGATTGTTAACTTCACTCATCGCCGGCCCTAGCCCCCAATTTCCTTGATGCTTACTGAACATAGCTGTTACTGTCGATTTATTTACTATTCCGTCATTCTTTCCTGCCATTATTGCTTGCATATGAATAGCATAAATCGCTAAGTCTGACGGGGTAGTCCATAATCCCGCTGCGGCCTTCTCTGCGTAGTCATTGTATATTGCTGGATACATTTCACCATTAGAGTCATAAGCTGCACTGGTATGTTGTTTTAATTTTTTGGGTAACACATGTTGAAAGGTACTATTGAACATGCCCATAGGTTTAAGAATTTAATTGTCAGCATATTCAGAAAATGGCATTCCTGTGACATCTTCTACTATTTTTTGCATTATAGTATAGCCACCACCTGAATACCGCCATTTACTTCCCGGCGCTTCATTGACCTCAACTTTATCGGTATTTCCTTTACCACTTAGCACATCAGTTGTACTTGGTATTTCACTACCTGTTGCATATCCGGGAAAGCCGTGAACACTAATACCGCCAGTGTGGGTAAGAAGGTGACGTAAAGTAACAGGATTTTCTTTAGTTAATAAGTCTCCCTTAACCTTCCAGCCTTTTAGATATTGATTAACATCAACATCAAGATCTAACTCTCCTTGTTTAACCAATTTTAGCGCAGCAAGGGCTGCAACGGGTTTACTAATTGAACCCGCTTGAAATAAAGTATTAGAGTCTACTTTCCTTGTGCCATTAGCAATACCGTAACCTTTTGACCAATCAATTTTTCCTTTATGAATTACCGCAATACTAAGGCCTGGTACATTTAACTGCTTCATAAGATTTACGATTGAATCACTCGAGTCGGTTTTGCCGTTAATCTTTATATTACTTTTTAAATTATTCTCAATGATCTCAATGGATTCACTGCTCGCATAAACTGCACTTGTAAATATTAATAGAGTGAGTGAAATAAGCGAAGAAAAGATAAAATCGGTGGTTTTAGTTTTATATTTCAATGATAGTTCCTTTATTAAATAATATTATGTATTGTAAAAACAATTCCATTTTAGCTACTCTGAATGAAGGTTTTTTTCAACTCATTCATCCGACTAGTTTCCCCGCGAGCCTCATGCCGAGAACAACCAAGTAAAACAATAAAAAATTAATTATCAATACGATAAACATCAGGTAATAAACATAGACTTCGTCATATTACTTAGGCTTAAACCTGCATATAACGCTTTGCTAAGCGGCTAAAATGGCTGGCTATAATACCGAAGGGCGAGCATAGCCAGCTGCTTGTCCGTTTAAGCAGCTGGCTATATTTTATTTTACACTTATCTCATTTATTTTTAGGACTTTTTTAAAAGCTGAAAAAATAGCTTCAAAATATTGATGTTTTAAATAATCTTTAGCAATGTAGGCGTGACCATCGTAACCATACTTGATAATCAAATTGCTAGGTATCCCTTGCCTACCTTCGGCAAAGTACACTTCGGTAATCTCTGAAAATTTAAGCTCGATGACTTTTAAAGAATCACCCAACTCAGTAAAAATCATAGATTTAACATTAATAGTAATTACACGTTTATGACCATGTAATCTAAAATATGTTTTAATACCGCAATCAAGCCACCCATAATAACTTGTTTGTTTTTTCAACAATAAACTACACTTAATTTACCCTCTTATAAGTGTGGTGATTGTTATGCCCAAGCCTCGTTCACAACAAATTAGTTTATCTGATACGCCGTATTATCATATTTGCAGTCAAACCGTTCGAAAAGCCTTTTTATGTGGTATTGATTACCGCAATCAAGCCACCCATAATAACTTGTTTATTTTTCCAACAATAAACTACACTTAATTCACCTCTTATAAGTGTGGTGATTGTTATGCCTAAGCCTCGTTCACAACAAATTAGTTTATCTGATACGCCGTATTATCATATTTGCAGTCAAACCGTTCGCAAAGCCTTTTTATGTGGTATTGATAAAGAAACAGGTGTCAGTTATGAGCACAGGCGTCATTGGATTGAACAACGTATTTTTACATTATCTCAGGTCTTTGCTATTGATATTTGTGCTCACGCTGTCATGAATAATCACTTACATTTAGTCCTTCATGTTGATAGTGAAAAAGCTAACAACTGGACGACGCTCGAGGTACTGTTCCGTTGGCATAAGTTGTTCAAAGGCACCCTATTAACCCGTCAATATCAGCAAGAGCAATCATTAACGACATTCGAAATGGAAATGGTTGAAGAAACAGCACAAGTCTATAAACAGCGCTTAATCGATATCAGTTGGTATATGCGGGCATTAAACGAGCCTATTGCTCGACAAGCCAATAAAGAAGATAAATGCACAGGACACTTTTGGGAAGGACGCTTTAAATCACAAGCCCTGCTCGATGAAGGGGCATTACTTGCTTGTATGGCTTATGTAGATTTAAATCCAGTGCGTGCGGGCATTGCTCCAACACCTGAGCAATCGAATTTTACCAGTATTCAACTGCGTATCAAAGCAGCCAT